>NZ_JBJQLJ010000032.1:0-44306 GCF_046486385.1 Escherichia sp. WS33
ATGCCGCTGCCTGAAGCTTCGCAACGTTAAGCTGATAAACATTCGACGCATTGCGGTTACCCTGGCGACGCGCCTTACGCGTTAACCAGCCTTCTGCTTCCAGCCGTGCGATAGCCGTTCTGACGGTGCTCATCCCCGCGCCAATCTGGCGGGCAATGGTTTCAATTGATGGCCAGCACACACCTTCGTCATTACTGAAATCAGCCAGGCGGGCCATAATTGCCACGCTGGATAACTTCATGCCTGACGCAGCGCAACCATCCCATACATAGCCGGTTAATTTAGTGCTCATGACCGACCTCTATTTCCCTGAATTTACGACGAAACTGTTCGAGCGGGCTGAAGCACTCATGCTCATAGCCTTCGCGGAGGTAGATAACCCGTTGTGTTTCCGGTTCCCAACGAATGACTCTGACGGGCACTCCGTAGTGATCTTTGAACCAGCGGTTAACTTGTCGCAAAGGACTGTCTCCTTTTGCCTGTTGAAATCACCCACAGCCCACTCTGCAAAGCTGTGGGTTACAATTTCCCTGTCACCTGGTACATTCACTGCATAGCAATACTCCACCTTCGCTTTTCCACCCGGTACAGGAAGTGCAATCAGTTGCGAGCGACGGTAGTGTGTTGTTAAACTGTTCATGCGTTAGTTTCTCCACAGTCACGACACGCCACGGCGCCCGGAGCTGCACACTCGCGGGCGTCATTACTTTCTGAAATGCAAAAAATTTTGTAGACCAGTGCTGCATGCTCCTGCAGCTTCGAAATTGAGAGGTACAGCTCGTCGTTAATTGCTGTCTTCTCATGCGGTTCCACTACACCGTCTTCAATTGCTGAACGAATCTGTTTTGAATAACTGCCGATCTGTTCAATGACCTCCAGCAGGCGTTGGTTGATATCGGCGTTGTCCACATCCTCGACATCAGGAAGAGACACAAAGACGCCATTTGCAGACTGCGCCACAGCGTCAGCAATGAAGTGAGTTCCACCAGCACGTTGCAAAATCATTGCCCATCCCAGCGGGAAAATCTGATCGCCATCGGCACGAAGGCGGTTAAATAATGCGTTCTCTGTTACATCCAGCCAGTCAGCAGCTTCAGCGTACCCCCCCGGCAACGCTGCGATAGTTTTTCTGACAGCTTTCACGTACCACTCAGGCTGTTTTTCTACTTTCCAGTGATGCTTACCCACGGTTCACCTCCTGTTCCTGTGGTTTAAACCCATTCTGGTTTTGGCTAGATTGAAAACGTGCCGGATAAAGAATCTGCATTTCGCTGACTTCACCCTTAAAAAAATTGGCTAAACGTTCTGCAAGCTCGATAGATGGAATCTGCTCCAGCCTCTCAATACGACTCAACGTCGCTGGATTGACTTGAACACCCGCAGCAACATGCTGCAAAGTGAAACCATGCGCCTTACGCACATTTCGTAATGGTGATTGCATACGCCCTCCAAATATTGCGCGTTATGCATGTTATTTCACGCAATTATTTTGCGCAAGTTGATTTGCTTATCACGCAATAAAGAAATGTAATAAACGCATGAACATAGGAAACCGAGTCAGACAACTTCGCCAAGCGAAGAACATGAAAATCGCCGATCTCGCTGAAGCGATAGGAGTAGATGCGGCGAACATCTCGCGCTTAGAAACGGGTAAGCAAAAACAATTTACCGAACAAACACTGAGTAATATTGCCAAGAGCTTAGGTGTTGATATTGCTGATCTCTTTACCTCTGCCCACAAAAGTAATACTGTATATAAAAACAGTAATAATGAGGATGTTGCGCAGGTGAAGGATGTGTTCCGTATTGAAATGCTGGATATCAGTGCCAGTGCGGGAAATGGCCTTATCCAGGGCGGTGATGTCATTGATGTGATTCATGCCATCGAATACAGAACTGATAATGCTGTATCAATGTTCGGCGGACGACCAGCCAATCACATCAAAGTTATCAACGTTCGTGGGGACAGTATGTGTCCAACCATTGAGCCAGGAGATCTCATCTTCGTTGATGTCAGCATCAATCAGTTTGATGGTGATGGTATATATGTCTTTGGTTTTGATGACAAAATATACGTTAAAAGACTTCAAATGATTCCTGACAAACTGCTGGTGATTTCTGATAACCAGATTTACCGTGAATGGGGAATTACTAGCGAAAACGAACACCGATTCATGGTCTTTGGAAAGGTCTTAATCAGTCAGTCGCAAACCCTTAAGAGACATAATTAACCTCAATATCCCATCCATCGGCCACCGAAAGGTGGCTTTTTATTACCTATAAATTTGCATATCTCGCAAATATCACTTGCATATCTCGCAATTTAATTTTATCTTTTATTCCAGACCAACTACAGGATTACAACAAAATCTGGTTGCAACACGGTGCATGTGTCGTAAGCAGTCAGTAAATGTCAAAAACGAACAGGCAGGACGCCCACGAAGTAGCCGCCTGGGGCATATGAAGTCCAGGATGATTCGTTAGCAACAAAAAAGCGCCCTACAGGACGCTTAGCTCTTTAACAATCTGGTCCCCATCAACAAGTAACTGATAACTTGAGGAGATGTGAAATGCACAAAACAGAACCCAAAATCGTCGCGCCTGGCTACACAGATGAGGAAATTTATGAGTGGATGACAAAGAAGCTGGCAGCTATAAACCAGCTTCGTGAAGTGCTGTCTTATCGACAGGAAACAATAGACTCCTTAAAAAAACTGGATCAGGAAATCACGGTTTTATCACAGGATGTTACTTTAGATATTGTGCAGACAAATTAGGATCCCATTCATTTTCGTCAAAATCATCAAAGTGATGAATTTGTGATCTCCAGTCTCGATAATCTAAAAATTTCTGGGCGGTTACGCTTATTTTATCAAGTGTGAGTTCATCCTGAATTGAAAGAAGAAGTTCATCAAATTTCATCTCATTAATCTGTTTTGGCATCCAGTGATGCTTCATCAGAATAAGGTGAACCAGAGCCTTTTTCCCATTCAACTGATTATAGGGAGTGCCGAATTTCTTCCGGTGCTCATGTAAAACAAGGTCCAAAAGAGTAAGTAATGTTGCCCTTGATTCAACTTTGCTTATTTCGACTGATGACACTACCCCACTGATTTCAATGCCCCGATACTTTCCAACATTTTCACAGTGGGATTTGTACAGCGTATAGATATTACCGGACATTTCTTTTCCTTTTACGTTGTTGGGGATAACCAGATTAACCGAATCCTTGTTGTTGGGGAATAACTAGGTCCACCTCGCCTGATGTGGCTAAAAGCAGGCACATAACAGCTAAGTATTTTCAACCAGAGAGAATCCTTAGCGTTGTGGTGAATGCGGCTCAGCGCACGCGGGTTAAGGTTGAGGCTGACAGTCGACCTTCTGTGGATATCCACCCGCCTGGTGTGCAACCTTCGCCAGGCACCGGGAGGCACCCGGCACCACAACTTTATGCTGTGTGTAGTCTTGGCGGTACCAGCTTGTACCCTTGCTTCCGGCTGGTACCGTCCTTTTTACAAAACAGAGAAGAGCATCACCGGACGACGGGCTCATAACCCAATCCATCCGGGCGGCTGCCACCGCAGGTGTTCTTCTCTGTTTTGTGGAGAAACTAACCGCCCCTACGGGGGCATTTATGGAAATGTAATTGACTCAATAATCGCCGGACGGTGAGGGCTTCCTTTTACCCGAATTCAGCGCGGTGCAGCGCATATACGTGGAGAACAAAATGTCATTTATTAAAACTTTTTCCGGGAAGCATTTTTATTATGACAAGATAAATAAAGACGACATCGATATTAACGATATCGCGGTTTCCCTTTCAAATATCTGTCGCTTTGCCGGTCATCTTTCGCACTTCTACAGCGTCGCCCAACATGCGGTTCTTTGCAGCCAGCTGGTGCCGCAGGAATTTGCTTTTGAAGCGTTAATGCATGATGCAACAGAAGCGTATTGCCAGGACATTCCCGCACCACTGAAACGCCTTCTTCCTGACTATAAACGGATGGAAGAAAAAATAGATGCAGTAATCCGTGAGAAATACGGGTTACCTCCTGTTATGAGCACGCCAGTGAAATATGCCGATCTCATTATGCTGGCAACCGAACGCCGTGATCTCGGGCTTGATGATGGCTCTTTATGGCCTGTACTGGAAGGTATCCCGGCAACAGAGATGTTCAAAGTTATTCCACTGGCACCGGGCCATGCCTACGGGATGTTTATGGAACGCTTCAACGAGTTATCGGAATTACGCAAATGTGCATAACTCATGTAGTTAGTTTTTCTGGCGGGAGAACATCCGCATATCTTGTTCACCTGATGGAAGAACAAAGAAAGGCTGGCAATAACGTCTGCTACATCTTTATGGATACCGGTTGCGAACATCCGCTGACATACCGCTTTATCCGGGAGGTTGTAAAGTTCTGGGACATACCACTAACTGTGTTACAGGTCGATATAAATCCTGAGCTTGGGCAGCCAAATGGTTATACAGAATGGGAGCCAAAGGATATTCAGACACGAATGCCGGTGCTTAAACCGTTTATGGACATGGTTAAAAAGTACGGCACGCCATACATCGGCGGCGCGTTCTGTACTGACAGGCTAAAACTCATCCCTTTCACGAAATACTGCGATAACCATTTCGGGCGAGGTAATTACATCACATGGCTGGGTATTCGTGCAGACGAACCCCGTAGGCTGAAACCGAAATCGGGCGTCCGGTATCTTGCCGAGCTGTCAGATTTTGATAAGTCGGATGTTATCCGGTGGTGGCGAAAACAACCTTTTGATTTGCAAATCCCGGAGCATCTCGGGAACTGTGTTTTCTGCATCAAAAAGTCAACGCAAAAGCTGGGGCTTGCATGTAAAGACGAACCAGGTCTGATGCGAGTTTTTAATGAGCTGGTTACAGGCAAACACGTCAGGGATGGTCATCGCAGAACAGGTAAAGACATTATGTACCGTGGTCACCTGACGCTTGACGGAATTGCCAGAATGTCTGCCAACAGCGACTACAGAAATTTGTATCAGGCGATGGTACAGGCCAGGCGATTCGATACCGGTTCGTGTTCAGAGTCATGTGAAATCTGGGGTGATCAATTGGAATTGGAATTCGAAGAGGTAGGGGTATGACAACCGAAATTAACTACCATGCACTGCTTGAGCGCGCACGGAATAAAGTGCAGAGCATTGAGTTCGCCTTAACACAGAGTGCATTCGCTGAGATTCGCGCTGAGCTTGAAAATGATTTAGAACTGGCACGGATTGCACTGGCATCTCTGGAAGTTGAGCCAGATGAACGCGTAGCCTATGAATTATTTATGGAAAAGCGTTTCGGTAAAACAGTCGATCGTCGGAGAGCAAAAAACGGCGATAACGAATACATGGCATGGGATATGACTCTCGGTTGGATCGTCTGGCAGCAACGAGCTGGTATCCATTTTTCAACAATGTCACAGCAAGAGGTGAAATAATGGAGCCATACAGCCTCACACTCGATGAGGCCTGTCATTTTCTCAAGATATCCAGACCGACTGCTATTAACTGGATACGCACAGGGCGTCTTCAGGCAACACGCAAAGATCCCACTAAGAATAAATCTCCTTACCTCACAACACGACAAGCCTGCATTGCGGCTCTTCAGTCTCCGCTGCATACTGTCCAGGTGAGCGCGGGTGATGGCATAACAGAGGAAAGAAAATGTCACTCTTCCGCAGAGGTGAAATATGGTACGCCAGTTTCACATTGCCGAACGGTAAAAGATTTAAACAGTCTCTTGGAACAAAGGACAAAAGGCAGGCGACAGAACTCCATGACAAGCTAAAGGCTGAAGCATGGCGGGTCAGCAAACTTGGTGAAATACCTGATATAACGTTCGAGGAAGCGTGTGTCAGGTGGCTTGAAGAGAAAGCACATAAAAAATCACTGGACGATGACAAAAGCCGGATCGGATTCTGGCTTCAACATTTCGCAGGAATGCAACTAAGAGACATTACTGAATCAAAAATTTATTCAGCAATGCAGAAAATGACGAACCGGCGTCATGAGGAAAACTGGAAACTCAGGGCAGAAGCATGCAGAAAAAAAGGGAAACCTGTTCCAGAATACACGCCAAAACCAGCGTCCGTTGCAACGAAGGCTACGCATCTTTCATTTATAAAGGCCCTACTAAGAGCCGCAGAGCGTGAATGGAAAATGCTGGATAAGGCACCAATTATTAAAGTGCCTCAACCAAAGAATAAACGGATCCGCTGGCTGGAGCCCCATGAAGCACAAAGGCTGATTGATGAATGTCCGGAGCCATTAAAGTCTGTTGTTGAATTTGCACTGGCAACAGGCTTAAGACGCTCGAACATCATCAACCTTGAATGGCAACAAATAGATATGCAGCGCCGGGTGGCATGGATAAACCCGGAAGAGAGTAAATCAAACCGCGCAATTGGCGTTGCGCTGAATGATACTGCATGTCGCGTATTGAAAAAACAAATCGGGAATCATCACCGTTGGGTATTTGTGTACAAGGAAAGCTGTACCAAACCAGACGGAACGAAAGCGCCAACAGTAAGGAAAATGCGGTATGACGCAAACACAGCCTGGAAAGCGGCGCTGAGACGGGCTGGTATTGATGATTTCAGATTTCACGACTTGAGACACACCTGGGCAAGTTGGCTGGTTCAAGCCGGAGTCCCGTTGTCAGTGTTACAGGAAATGGGAGGCTGGGAGTCTATCGAAATGGTTCGTCGATATGCTCACCTCGCGCCTAATCACCTTACCGAACACGCACGGCAAATAGACTCGATTCTGAACCCATCGGTCCCAAATTTGTCCCAGTCAAAAAATAAGGAAGGTACTAATGATGTGTAACTTATTGATTTTAATGGTGCCGATAATAGGAGTGTAACACGCGATAAATCTTGTGTTCGGGTCTTCTTCTACGACCTTCGCAACTACCTGATTTAACGATTTTTACGCACACTGATAATCTGGCATTCATCATGCACATGATAAACGCCCCTAAACTTTAACGGGGTGGAAAATGAAATACAAGCCGGATCAATACATCATCTCTGATAGTTACGGAGTTTATTACGTCAGGATCTCAATTCCTATATGGCTTCGTAATGCATTTGGTGGAAGAAAAACTCTCGTCCGTAGTCTGAACACTTCCGATCTTCGTGTGGCACGTAGGAAGCGTGATGTTATAGCAGACGAGTTTCACCACATCAGGCAAATTGCAGAGCCACCAAAACCGGACAGCTTGCAGGACACAATCAGCTATCTAAAGAGCGTTGCTAAGTACGCAAAAGCTGCCCCGAAAGCATCAGCGCCAATTATCTCCCAATGCCCCTCTCTGAATAAGATGTTGGAGATTTACCTCACGCATAACGCTGATCGCCTGAAAATTGGAACATTAAGCAAGACCAGGAAAGCCGTAGAACTGTTTCTGAATTACCTGCGAAAGAAGGATGTGGAACTAAACGATATCAACCGTACCACCGTTACAGGCTGGCTTGATCATCTCCGAGAAACAAAGGCAGTCCAAACAGTGGCTAACTATCTTTCTGCAATGGCAAACATTCTCGATCTTGCCTCTTCCCGATACCAGGACGCCCCACAGCTGGAAAGTAACGTATTCAGAGGGCATAAACTCAACACAGCGCAGAGCCGCCAGAGTTACGAGGCATTCACGGACGAAGAAATTACGAAGCTCATTAGCACGTTTAACAAGTTAGGAGAGGACGAATTAAGGGATTTAAGCGCCATAGCCGCTTATAGCGGAATGCGCATCAATGAAATAGCCAGTTTGAAATCTGACAATATCCGTGAAGTTGAGGGGGTGTTATGTTTCGATGTATTGGAAGGAAAGACAGCTAACGCTTCCAGGCTAATCCCATGCCATAGTGCGATTAAAACAATGGTCCTGGAACGCTGCCAGAAGCCGCACAACGGCTTTTTATTTTACCGTGCAAGTGTGACCAAGAGAGAGGACGGCAAGCGCTCCTCATGGCACGTAAACCGCTTTGGACGGCTTAAACGCGATATTCTCCCAGGGCAAGAAAACAAGGTGTTTCACTCGTACCGCCATGCCGTGATCAGTAAGCTAAACGCCGCCGGAGTGGATGAATCTCGTATTGCCTTGCTCGCGGGCCACTCATTTGGAGAAACTGAATCTTTCAAGACGTATTCGAAATCCGTTCCTGAGCGAATAGTGAAGGAACTAAAAGAATATATCGAATTAATCAAATATTAAAATACCTTAAATGTGAGGGGAAATCCCCCTCTATTTTATTTATACCATACACTTTGCATATATTGCGATGTTTCAGATGAAATATTATACCAATATGCATAATTATTTGTTGCATCTACAACTATCAATTTATCATCACTATCCATCGCTTTATGAACTATTTGCGCTGCCTGTTCAGAATTGTAATGTGAATTAACATACCAATTTGATTCTGTAACTTTGACTGCTACGCCCAATGATTTAATAGCTTCGTAAACTGCTGGATAGTTTTTAGTTTTGATCAAGTCATAGGTTACAAAAAGATTGTTAGCCATTTTATTCTCTCCAGAGATTCAAAAGAATAAGCGCCGCTATAGGCGCTTTGAGATGTTTTTATTTCTTAGCTTTCTTGGTAGGGATTTTGATAGTTTCAGTTACCGTAGTGTCAGGATGTCTTTTAGCTTCAATGGGCTTAACAAACTGACCAGTTATCGCAGAACGAACTACTGTTTTCTTAGCCATAAAACACCTCATCTTGGAGATAAAGAGTGAACTGCTTACCCTTTTAAGAATAAGGGACAAACGAAGCGGCGTCAAAGAAAAAACACCACATATACACATCATTTACAAAACAAGCGCAATATGTGGTATCTCCATGCGATTTACATCACAATCACCCCCCTGTGCTGCTCTGACCGCTCAAGGCTGACAAGGTGAGCGACTGTGTAAAACTGGCTTGTGAGGCTCTCGCCTGGAAATCAATGTAATCGCTCAGCCTTGAGCTATCGCTGGCGATAGTTAGCGGAACAGACGCTTCAAGATTGAGATTGAATACAGGTGCAAGATTGTACGCTGGCGCACTATTGGTGCTGGTTAGGGATGATATAGCAGAATCACGAAGCGCTCCCCCTTTCAGAGAATCACCATTCAGGCCGTATTGTTCTACCGCTGTCCCTGTAGGCTGATCATCTATCCCTAACCAACCTTTAACGGCATGACCTACACTACGGCTGTCCCACCCTGTCTTGTCCTGCACCCAATCGGCAGCACTGTTGGCACTTCCTGTAACAGCACCATCATACAAACTCTGTGCCGCTGGCTTATCGCTACCAGTGAACCATTGAGGGAAACGTTCTTTCAGCCCTGCATTGATATCACTCACAACACTGGAAATCTCACCCACAAACCCAGTGATTTCTTTCGAGAGATTGCCTAAGCCCTCTCCAAGCATTCCCGCCGCTTCGGTGATAATTTTGGTTTTCCTTACCAGATCGTCGCCCCCATCGGCAAAGCCTTTCATCCAGCCTGTAAACAACTGATTGTCTATTCCATTCATCAGATTACCCATAGCAACACTCAAATCGCCATACTCATAAACCTGCTTGATCATTTCGTCGTTCAGCGTCTGACCGGACTCAATGAGAGTTCTTAGCGTCTTGTTATACTCTGCACCGTTGTTCATGAACATATCGGTGTAGTGCATCAGGTCATCACCTAAACTCTCAATCAGCGTACCAATCTGAGCCTGTGACATACCACGGCGTTGCCCTTCATTCACCGTAGCTTGAACAAAATCGAGTGGTGAATCTTGGAACTTGGAAATCTGATCCTTACTCCATCCAAATTTGTTCATTATCGACGTAATGCCACCATCCCCACCCTTCCATTCGCCATTCTTCATTTGAGCATCGTTAACAGTCATGGCGAGGCGTTCGCGCACATCTTTCATGTTATCGACGGCTTTTGAGGTATTAGCTGAATCAACACCGTGTTGCTGTCCCCAGGCCACCATCGTTTTTATGGCGTTTGGGTTGGTTTTCACACGTTCACTCATTCTCACCAGTTCGAGGTTATCATTCCCTTTGTCAATAATTCGCTGCCCCACTCCGAGGGAGCCAGCCGTTAACGCAAGGTTTCCTAATACCCCACCACCGACGATAGGAGCATTCCCGCCCTTCTGAGCCTTTAGCTTAGTGGCTGCTGCGGCATACTGGGTACGCTGTGCCTGTGTCACTTTGGCTTGCTGTGCGGCTTCTCTGCGTAACAGGGTTACACGCTCACGAATAGATGCGTTCATACGGGCACTGGTCAGATTGCCTTTGGCAAATTCCTCTGTTTGCTGACGTATGAAACGTAACGCTTCATATTGAGATTTAGGATCAAGTCCGTATTTACCTTTAATTCCTGACACTTGTAGCCCTGCATGGCGAAGTTTAAGCTCGGCTGTCTCTTGGTGCTTCTGTAGCTGCTGCTTCGCTTTCAGATTGGCCTTTTCATCCCTGGCTTTCTGCTTCTCCGCCGCACGTTGGGCTTTCATTTCCTTCGTATCACGAGGTTTATCATTAAAACGTGCATCATCGGCTTGTTGACGAGCTTTCTGTCTGCGCTGCTTCTGAGCCTGGAAGCGAATCTTGGGATCGGCTATTTTCTGGAAGTGCTTTTGAAGGTTATCCGCTGCGGCTTTAGCCAGAGCAATGCTCTGCTTATCCACCACGAATGTAACCGTATTGCGGATCTGACTGACCGAAATATCAAGCATCGCCACCGCCTTTCTTACTCACCAGATAATTAAGTGCATCTGATACACTACGCCCACGATGTAATAACTGACGTAGATGACCGTGATCTATTTCAAGCACACGACACACTCCCGCCAGATTTAATAACTCTTCTGCTGTTTCAGCATTTACGGCGAGGTGAAGCCCCGCGCTTTTTACAATCACTTGCATTTATCTTTCCTCTTATTCTGGAAATAAAAAAGGGCGGGAACACTGGGGAGATGTTCCCAACGTTCACACGCCCTATTCAAAAGCCTGATTATTGCCTGCGGGTCAGGCTCCCGCTTGCTCATTAAGCAGTGATGGTGATCTTCACTTGCATACCTAACGCATGGTTCACTGGTAATGCGCTGTTTTCGTGCATAACGTGGTAAGCATCGCCGCGCTCGCTCAGGTAGCCCCAAGAGTAGTATTCAGCAGGTGCAGCATCGATCAGCGCGAAGTTGCCAGAGGCAGCGCCGTAGATGTTCTGATAAGCATTTGTGCCTTTACTGAATACCGGAACCGCCACCATGTCAGCATCATCTGGCATCTGTGCAAGGATCAGCGGATCTGTCACTTTAACAATGTCGATAGGCGCACCAGGTAGGCTAAACGTACTAACACCAGGGAGAAGCTCGTGACGCTGGTAGAATAGGTTACGGTCGTCATATGGCGCTACATACTGGAACGCCTTAGACATACTGTCAGAGAAGCGAATCTGGCTAAATGCAGCAGGTTTAGCGAATACGATCACTCGTTCAATCTGTCCAGCCAATCCACCTGCGGCAGCCTGAACTTTGTCTAAGATGGCATCAAAATCCTGTGCCGCTGTCGCTGTGCTCACGCTGGCTGTCATTGGCACCACACCGAACAGTTCAGCATAAGAGATCAGTAGGTCATCAGTTGCAGGCGTATAAACTTCACCTTTGAGCAGAGCACGGGCCAGGTAGGATTCACGGGTACGAAGATAGGCAATCTTATGTTTCCCTGTGTACTCGGTGTACAGGTCGGTAACGGTTTGCTCGTAGTCCGTGCCTTGCACCCTTTTCCCTTGTACGTCTACTGGTTTGAAGGTGTCTTCCCTCGCAAACCAAGGGATCTCCACCAAATATTCTTTACCATTCTGACGCGCGGTAGTGTCGTGGCTTGATGAATAACGACTCTGCGGGGTGTTAAACAGGCTGTAGTTATCATCCAGAAGCTGTGTCACCACCACTTTCGGATTCTGAACACCTACCCCGTCGAAGAGGTCGAGAGCATTCATAAGATAGTTACGTTCCGGCAGAGCCTGGAAGATTGGCGCTAAATCGACCATCTCACGCCCAATTGCGATTTTACTCATTATTTATCTTCCTTGATTAAGAGGTGAAGAATGGACGGCATACGAACCCTTTGGATTCGAGCGTGGTGATAGCTGCGGCGTGATTAGCTGCGTGCAGGTTGTCGGCTTTCAGTGCTACGAAGCTGCCAACATTAGGCGCACGTAGGACATTCACGGTTTTACCGTCGCCAGCACTCACGAAATCACTTACCACCACAAAGGCATCATCGCCGGAGGTGTATAGAGCGCCATCAGCGCCGATAACATCGCCGCATTCAATATCTGCTGGCAGGTCGAAAACACGGCCTTCTACGACTGCAAAAGAATCAGTGGCGTAGCTCACTACGTCAGTGAAACTCTTACGAATTGGGAAAAGTTCGGTTAGGTCTACAATCATTGTTGTTTGATTTCCTTGGATTTGATTGCGATCCGTTCCTGCATACTAAGTTGAGGTGTGTCCTCAGAAGGGAAATACTGGTCTACAGCTTTTTCTATTTCTTCAACGGTACATCCTGCCATTTCAGCCACTTTAGCTATTAACTCAG
Source organism: Escherichia sp. WS33 (assembly GCF_046486385.1). Taxonomy (NCBI): domain Bacteria; kingdom Pseudomonadati; phylum Pseudomonadota; class Gammaproteobacteria; order Enterobacterales; family Enterobacteriaceae; genus Escherichia; species Escherichia sp. WS33. Next base: position 12,637 of record NZ_JBJQLJ010000032.1, read on the forward strand.
GATTAACTTGAATCACTTCGGATTTGTATTTTAGGATTCGGTCGCGATTGTTTATTAAGAACATTGTGTTGTTCCTTCGCGTTATAACTGCGTTTATCCTTCCATTAATAACGGAAGTGTTACATGCAGATTGTTAAAAAGGGGCGATTAAGCCCCTGGAGAATATGCCCTTGTTAGAAAGCATTCTGTTAAAATCATTTTCGTTTCGGAGGATTATGATGTTAAAGAATGGTTTCTTGAAAAAATGAAGGGCGCAACTGTTACGAATAACAGAAGTAGGATCGCCCGTCATTGCTCCCACTTCAAAACAGAAGCCCTTCTGTCATGGCGAGAAGTGGGAATGGAATTTCTTATCACCCTGGAATAGTAATAAGAGATTGCCAGCCTGAACGTAACTACCACTGACGGCGTTTATTCAGTCTGACTGCTTATAATCCTAACGGGGTTATAAGGTTTAGAGCACGGAATATGCTCTCTGAAAGAGAATGTGCGCGGTGATTGTTCGTTACCACCCGACACAAGTGGGAACGCCCGCGCCACCCTTTGGAACTAAACACAACAAAGGAAAACAACCAGCTTTCAGAGAGGATATTCAATGGGAGAGAGCGCCGCCTATGGGAAACGGTATTCTCAGGGAGTGCGTATTGTTATACGAGGGTGGAGTGATTCTAATACCTACCCTATAACTTATTATGACACAAATAGCACAATATGTCAAGATATTTCGTAATTTTTATGTTATAGCGCATTCTTCCGCGATCTGGATGGCAAGCTCTCCGAGTTCAACGGTGATGTGTTCCATAGCGAGGGCAAGCTCCTCCATATCATTGGCAATGCGCCACGCCTGATCCACGGTGACGGTATCCCCGTTCATCTGCACCAGGTGCTCTACAGCAGCATTCCAGTGTTCAAGGGCGGTGATTGCCTGTTCAGTGAATTGCAGCGCTTCCAGGAGCGCGGAGGGCGTTCTCTCACACCACGCCCTATTAACAAGCCACAGGGCTGGTAGATGCCAAATATCGTGGAAATAGTTAATTAGGGTGTTCACGGTGTCCATAGTTTTATTATTCATTGTTGTTTTCCTTGTCGTCAAAGAGAATATCAAAATCTTGTATGTGGTGAGATAAGCCGTTAGTTTGGGAATACCCCACCCAGTCAACATAGTTTTCTGCGTATAGCTGCCACTTCTTAAGATTCGATGAATCAACACGGTATTCACGGCGGCGGCGTGGTTTATAGAAGACGTTATCCGAAGATGCTAAAACATCCTGCAATAGTTCAAACTCTGCCCCTACGGGCACCGTTGCAGGGTATTCTATTATTTCGGTGATCCATTCTCCTGGAATAGACTCTCGTGCGAGGTCTTGTAGAGAAGAGGTGTATTTACGTTTGCTGGCGCGAGTGGCTTTTTCGATTCTAACAATGTTACTTCGTTCTTTTCGTCCCATTCATTCCTCGTAGAGGGAAACTTCCGTGTTTTCTCGTTAATGTCCATACTGCGTAAAATGCAAATAACCAATACATAGCGATGATCATAAAAGTTTCCCTATTGTGTGTTTAGAAATTAGAGTAGATAAATTCTACATTGTCTCGTTCGATGTGTTTCAGCGTGAATGATAGATAATGGCTTTCATCGTCGATATCGATCACACCAATGTTGCGCAGCGCACGAAGCCAGAATCTGATCCCGTTATCACTTACACTGGATTTATCAGATAGCTCTCCGTAAGAAATTTTAGTTTTTCTGCCCTTCCAGAACCAGATAAGCGCATAATAAACGCCCTTCCCGCTATCGTTGATCTGTATCTGGTTTGTGTTGTTCAATTTTATGTATTGTATCAATTAGTCCTCCTGATTAGTTCCAGTGGCGTTGTATTGTGGCGATCCCTTTCTTCATTAGTTCAGCCGTTTGTCTTTGGGTCAATCCTTTGGATTTGTGTTCCTGTACTTCTTTACGGGTGTTGTTACCTTTAACTTTCTTTCTCACTTTCCCAAATTTCAGACATTCAATCTTTGCTCCAGGGAAATAATGCTCTTTGATGTATTCAGCTGTTGCCAGATCCGGTACTACGAACACCAGAGGGTGATCAGTGTCAGCATTACGGATAGATGTACGGCTAATAAACTGGTAGCACCTTTCATAATTCATCGCGGAGCGTTGCTTCTGTTCAAATTCTTCAACATTCCAGCCGTTAAGCTCCGCATACTGCCGCCATTTACCTTGGAAATCTTTATCAAGATTACTGCATCCGAGAAATACAGCATTGTGTATGTGCTGGTAATGGTTCAGGCCATAGGAAGCCATTGAAACACGGATACCACGGGAAGCATCGGTAAGAATTTCATCCCCTATCGTAGTAAACTGACACAGGGATTTATCTCTGTTGGTAGCGAAGATAAATTCACCAGGCACGCGCTGGATGATTTCCTGGAGATGTTCGTGAAACACCTTCTGTAATGCTGTCAGGGTGCATCTGTTTTCACATACGGCGACCAGGGAGATCGGTACACGCTTATGTTTACGTCTTTCAAGTGGCGGCTGTAAATCTTCACCAGCTTTCTCTACTTCGTATTTCGTCAGATGTTCAGCAGCCCAGACAAACAAACTTCGAGAAGAGCCAGCACCTAAGAGTGTGAGTTGTTCAGCCCATTCTACAGATCTGATAATTGGTGAAGCAGTGAAGGCGAACAGGTGTTTATTCTCTTCGTAGAGAAGTCCAGCACCCTGCATAATCGCCCAGAGCAGGCGCTTTAACTCAGCACCATTCGCCTCTGTTTCGTGCCAATAGTCGTAGAAATCTTCACGCTTATCCTCACTCAGGAATAACAATCCGTCCCGCTCTTCCAGCCAATCCAGGAATGGGAAATTTTGTTCCGTCCGTTTGGTATGCTGCACTTTGATGTAAGCGCCAAACATTGCATCAGGGATTTCATCAACAAAGATACTGAAATTACGGAGAAGGTTTTGAAGTTCCGTTTCAAGCGCTGCGCGATAGCAGTAATGAATGAAACATTGATGTGTACAGATAATAACCGAATGCTGGAAATCGTATTCCAAGGTGGAAATTAGGTGTCTTACCGCTTCTGTTTCGGTGTCCACATGGAAACTCTTCACCCGTCTGTCTTTTAGTTCTTCCCTCACCTGCCCACATAATTCATGTGTTGGCATCACGAGAAGAAAACGAGGGGGAATTGCTTCGGAATTTGTTAATAAACTTGACTTGATGTAGTGCTGTAACGTGGTGGATTTTCCAGATCCGCAAATTGCATCAACGAATTTTACTACGCGTTTCTTTTCTTTCATCAGTTTCCTCTTTTTGTAGGATAGTGTGTTTGACAATGGAGTTAACCAGGGCCGGAATACTTACACCTTTAATTGTGGCGGCTTCAAGGAGCGCCTCGTAAACTTCTGGACTAAAACGAATGTTCATCATTAGTTAATTTCCTTACGGTGTTGGTCATAACGGGCGAGAGCGTCAGCGAACATTTTCATTCGGTCTGTATACTCCCTCGATTTTGCTGCTTGCATGGATGCGTAAATAACGTGGCGTTTCACCTTACCACTCACCAGATCATTAAAAACCTGGTCACTACTGAAATACTTCAATAACTACCTCCTTCGGATTTTGGATGCAAAAAGCCCCAGGCAGTTACCCCGCCCAGGGCTGAAAAGTTCAGAAGGTTTTCTCCCCTTCATACTTACCATAATACACTATTTTAATAACGTTTGTCAACCACCTACCATAAAATAAATTTGTCGTCAACAATTTTTTCATAATAGGATAAGACGGCTTCTCAAGGAAGGGTATCATTTCCGGCTCTTCATGCGAGTGAGCCGATCTTGTAGCTACGCTACATCGCACAATGAACCTGTTAACACATCATTTTAATGATAAGCCCTTTTACATAATTTTGATGTGTTGAGATCGTAGGCTCACAATGAACCAGCGATCAGCGGGTGAATGTCGCATGAAAAAGTATCTGCTCATGCTCATCCTGCACAAAGATGTATGTTCGAGGAATACGAGAACATAAGAGAGATAATTAATAACCTTAATTTAATTAAGGGTAGTTAGTAGTTGGTTTGTGTCAGTGAGCGAAGCGAGCATGACAAATTATCTCTACAGGAAAATTTCTTCTCAACAATACTTTTCTGTAGAAGTCACTTTCATGCGCGTGATCAGCGCATACCAAATTGTACAGTCCACTTTATGGAGAATTAACCCTCCATCAATCCTGATTACGTGTTAATAGCGAATACTCGCCTCCATAGCGCCGGAAAAATCCCACGCTAATTACATTCTAAATACCCGCTAAACCCCAGGTAAAGCGATGCTTAATCTATTCTAAATAACCCGCCTGTAACGCCCTCTGAGCGCCTTTCTCACTTTCAAAGTATCTTTCATCACTTATACGAAAGCCTTACGCCGTGCGGCTCACAGCGATCATTGTCCACAATGAGCACTTTTATGATAGGTGCAATTTGCTTAAAGACTTTTTATGTTTTATCAAATTTATTTGAATATCGATTTTCCATGCCCAAACCCGCCAGTTGGTTAGCATTCTAATCATTTCATCATGCAATCAGTTGCAAGTGCATAAACTCCGCATAATCTGTGCATACAGGCAGGTTAGCGCCGCCCTCGCCTAACGACTCTACATTTATCACCATTAAATCAATGAGATAGATAAAAACCACACACAAGCATTGGTAGTGTGATGTTCCGCTGTTGCCGCTGTTCTTCGTGAAGAGTTGAGGATTTGGCAACGTTCAAACAGATGTTTAGACTTTCCAACATTATGATTTTGCTAAGATATTTCCAGTTTGTGCGAATTTCGAACAGGAGAATGTGCTTGTTCGCGCTGAACCCTGGACACAATCGCGCCATCTACCACACACAACACCGATTATTTTTTGATCATTTGTCTTGCAACTCACTGAAATTGATCATAATGTTTATTTCATTGGTTTAGATGTGTGACCTTGAAGGAGGGTAAATTGAACAGAGCAGTGGTGTTAGACGAACAGCAAGCTAAAGCGATCAGGGAATGGCTAAACGCTCATAACAAAAGCCTGATAGCTGACGTTACGTTAATGATGCAAGCCGCCGTATTGCGTGTGGGGGATGCCGTAGCTTTGCGCTTCGACGAAGTGATTAACGGAGAGATAGACATAGAAGAACAGAAGACTGGGAAGCGTAAAGCCCTCACCCTTCCGGCTCCAGTGGTGCAGATGATCGCTCGTCGCCGTGCTGAGTATCCGCATGATGTGCATGTGTTCAGAAGCCAGCGTAACCGATCAATGAACAAGCAAGCGCCTGTACGACGCGAAGAAGTGAGCAAGCAGATCGCAGAGGCCGCTAAAGCTATCGGTATTCATGGCACTGTATCGGCTCACAGTTTCCGCAAAGCTGGCGGGAATGCCATCTACAAGCGTTCAGCAAACAACATCGCTTTAGCTATGACCGTGCTTAATCACAGCAACATCACTGACACCAGGCGCTATCTGGACTTAGACAAGCAAGCCGTTAGCCGGATTATCAATGAAATGGATTTATGAGAATCGAACACTCAATTTGCAGACACTACAGTACCAAGCGTTTTGACCCCTCGTGACAGCAAACTGTTGCATGTGTCTTTTGATATTGCTTGTTTCATAACAATGAGGACAAAATGGTACTTCATCTCCAGCTTTCCAATAAACATTATCCTTGAAGATAAATGTCGATTTATCTTTCAGCTGATCTTCAAGCTGCTTATTTTTCTGTTCCGCGTCGAAAAGTAGAGTTTGTGTTGTTATCGCTTCAATCTTGGCGTTAGCAAGTTCGACCATTAGATTGGCTAACTCAAGTTTGAGCGTAGCCTTGTCCAGTTCATCGCTGTTATTTGCCAGCTTCTGAGTGATGCTTACCGCTTTATCAAGAATCCCTATAGCTGCCGCCGTGCTTGCCAATACTCCTGCCATAACCTCTCCTACGTACGTATCGATTCGAAGAATATGTTACTGCCGATTCCCTGCGCATACCAGTGTGGAGAAGATACCACAAGGATTCGCACACCACCTTCATCACATCACAATCAGAATCCACTTAAAATTCTTGAAATTATGTTTTAACATTGCAGGCGCTTCTAAATAAAACAATCATTCAGGATGATTTATATTCGTAAAGGTTTATTGGTGTTAGTGGCTTCAACTCTGCTTCTCTCTGGGTGTGCTGTACAGAAACAACTGGTTCCAACTGGTGGTAGCAAGGCTGATGGGACTGTAAAAATGAGCTACTCTTTCGGGATGTTCGAATCCCCTAAAGTGAACGTTCAGCAAGGCGCTCAAGCAGCAGCACAACGTTGCGCTGCATGGGGTTATTCTGGTGCTGAGCCTTTCGGTGGTTCAACTTCTGTTTGTTCTCAACCATCTTCAAGCGGATGTATGGAAACAATGGTCACTATGGAATATCAATGTACTGGTGACTTGAAGAAGTAAGATTCGGGGGGCGGGTTGCCCCCTTATTTTTTGGGATACGAATTTTCAGCAGTGACTAAATTTCATACTGACTTATCGTTGTACGTTCTTTAAAACAGGGATAAAATTAAGATAATTCGTAAAAAATGGATTGGTGCATATGGTTAAGAAAATCACTTTACTGGGCTTGTCGGTGCTTTTTGCTACACAAGTTGCCTTCGCTGAAAATTCAAACAATTGGATTGAAGTTACGACGAATAAAGACGGTGCTTTTTTAGTCAAGAAAGGCACGTTTAGAAATGTAAAAGGTGATTCATCTGCTTTGTTCATGTATGAAAAAACAGATAAAAAAGTTGAATATTACAAAATTAGTATGAAAAACACAGATTGCGACAATGGATATGGTGAAATAAAATTTTTCTATATGGACGGAAGTTTAGCTTTTAAAGGTGATTATGTGGCTGATGGAACCAGTGTTGGGGCTGGTCTTGGTGATTTTCTTTGTGGAGTAAGAATCGCGGCGGAAGCACAAAAAAGTTGAGGAATGGGGGCACATCCTACAAGAAATATGCCCTCCCCCCTTCATATAAATTTCCTCGCCTCTGAAACCAGCTTCATTTCAGCTTCTTCGATTGTCTTGCGTTCTAACCATAATTTACCCTCCGGCGTAGCCAGGAATTTACGAGCGTGTATCTTTCGGTTGTTACGCTTCGTGGCTGCTTGTGAGTTAGCTTTTGACATGTTATCCCCTCCGCTGAATATGCCAGCGTTCAACGTACAGTAGAGAGACAGTACAACGAAAGTTACAATGGTGCAGATAATAGATGACCATTACGTGCCGTGTTGGGCACATAAGAAAAGGCGGCGCGTAGCGCTTCCGCAGGGTGTAATCCCTTCGCAGGGAGGATAAAGCCTTAGCACGTTCTCTTATCAGGTGATCGTTATACTCCGGTGATCGAAACCGTGGCAGAGCCGGATTCTTTCCCGATCCGGTTAGTCTTCCCAACATTACGCCTGTTTATTCTCTGCAACGTCATCTCGACGTGTAGCATCATTGAGCGCCGCACGAAGCGCGGAACGTATCGCTAAGGGTTCAAGTGATGTGTTTAGAGAGTCCGGCAACTCTTTCAGCTTCAAGGGATGGCAAAATTTCTAATGCTGTTCGGGCTTGAGCCTGGTAACTACCCGCCATTACGTTGTACAATCCTTGAGCCGATACAACGCAAAGGCGTTTACCAAGTGTTATCAAGAATGATAATTGAAGATACAATCCGTTAGATTTTTTACGCTAAGTGATTGATTTTCTTAGATGGTGCCGATAATAGGAGTCGAACCTACGACCTTCGCATTACGAATGCGCTGCTCTACCAACTGAGCTATATCGGCCCTGAAAGGACATGTTCACGAACGTGAATCACGGTGGACAAGGTTAAAACTAACCGGGCGATGCGTCAATGGCCTTGTGAATCAAATGGCTACTTTTGCATCACCCGGTTTTATTTACGCACGAATGGTGTAATCACCAATGCCGATCCACTTGTAAGTGGTCAGTGCTTCCAGCCCCATTGGGCCACGCGCGTGGAGTTTTTGTGTGCTTACCGCCACTTCCGCACCCAGACCAAACTGGCCGCCGTCGGTAAAACGCGTAGAGGCGTTAACGTAAACAGCGGACGAATCCACTTCGTTAACAAAACGCTGGGCGTTGCGCATATCGCGGGTCAGGATCGCATCGGAGTGTTGTGTGCCGTGTTCACGAATATGGGCGATGGCATCGTCAAGATCGCTGACGATTTTGACGTTCAAATCTAATGACAGAAACTCATCGTCATACTCTTCGGCTTTAACAGCAACCACCTTCGCAGGGCCTGCCTGCAACTGCGCCAGTGCAGCTGCATCTGCGTGTAATGTCACGCCGCTTTCCGCCATTTGTTTGCTTAATGCGGGCAGGAAGCTATCGGCGATGTTTTTATTCACCAGCAACGTTTCAACCGTATTACATGTGCTCGGACGCTGAGTTTTCGCGTTGACGATCACTTTTAATGCTTCAGCGATCTCTACACTTTCATCAACGTAAATATGGCATACGCCTATACCACCTGTGATCACCGGGATTGTCGACTGTTCACGGCACAGTTTATGCAAACCAGCGCCACCACGCGGGATCAGCATGTCGATGTATTTATCCATACGCAGCATTTCACTGACCAGCGCACGGTCAGGATTATCAATCGCCTGCACGGCACCCGCCGGTAAGCCGCAGGATTTCAGGGCGTCCTGAATCACCGCCACCGTTGCAGCGTTAGTGCGACACGTTTCTTTGCCACCGCGCAGGATCACCGCATTACCGGTTTTCAGGCACAGCGAAGCGACATCAACCGTCACGTTCGGGCGCGCTTCATAAATCACGCCAATAACCCCCAGCGGTACGCGACGACGCTCAAGACGCAGGCCGCTGTCCAGTACGCTGCCATCGATTACCTGCCCCACCGGATCGGCGAGGTTACACACCTGGCGCACATCATCGGCAATGCCTTTCAGCCGTGCGGGCGTCAGTGCCAGACGGTCAAGCATCGCTTCGCCAAGGCCATTGGCACGCGCGTCAGCAACATCCTGGGCGTTAGCGTTGAGGATGATTTCGCTTTGTGCTTCCAGTTCATCGGCGATTTTTTCCAGCACGCGATTTTTTTCGCGGCTGGAGAGTTGCGCTAATTTATACGAGGCTTGCTTCGCGGCAATGCCCATTTGTTCCAGCATCAGCCTGCTCCTTAACGGGTAATCATGTCATCACGGTGAACGGCAACCGGGCCGTATTCATATCCCAGTATTGCATCAATTTCTTGCGAGTGGTGCCCGGCAATACGGCGTAATGCATCGCTGTTGTAACGACTGACGCCGTGGGCGATATCGCGACCTTCGAGGTTGCAAATGCGGATGACTTCACCACGCGAGAAATTGCCAGTCACGCTTTTAATGCCTTTCGGCAACAGGGAGCTGCCGCGTTCAAGAATGGCGGCAGTTGCCCCTTCATCTACCGTGATTTCACCCGCCGGCGGCGCACCGAAAATCCAGCGTTTACGGTTTTCAAGCGGAGTCGCCTGGGCATGGAACAGCGTACCGACGGAAATGCCTTCCATCACATCACCAATAACGCCCGGCTTGCTGCCCGCGGCAATAATGGTGTCGATACCCGCACGGCAAGCCACGTCAGCGGCCTGCAATTTGGTACTCATGCCGCCAGTTCCGAGGCCTGAAACGCTGTCACCGGCAATCGCGCGCAGTGCGTCATCAATGCCGTAAACATCTTTAATCAGTTCTGCCTGCGGATTGCTGCGCGGATCAGCGGTATACAAACCTTTTTGATCGGTCAGCAGCAACAGTTTATCGGCACCCGCCAGAATCGCCGCCAGCGCAGAAAGGTTATCGTTATCGCCGACCTTAATCTCTGCCGTAGCGACAGCATCGTTCTCATTGATTACCGGAACGATATTGTTATCGAGCAACGCACGCAGGGTGTCGCGGGCGTTCAGGAAGCGTTCACGGTCTTCCATATCAGCACGGGTCAGCAGCATCTGCCCGACGTGAATGCCATAAATCGAAAACAGCTGTTCCCACAGTTGAATCAGTCGACTCTGCCCTACCGCCGCCAGCAGTTGTTTCGAGGCGATAGTCGCTGGCAGTTCCGGGTACCCCAGGTGCTCACGTCCGGCGGCGATCGCGCCCGACGTCACAATAACAATCCGATGCCCGGCGGCATGTAACTGCGCGCACTGGCGAACAAGTTCAACGATATGGGCACGGTTCAGACGGCGCGATCCGCCTGTTAGCACACTGGTGCCGAGTTTTACCACCAGCGTCTGGCTGTCACTCATGATTCTCTGCCATTCAATTTTAGGAAAAATGATATCAAACGAACGTTTTAGCAGGACTGTCGTCGGTTGCCAACCATCTGCAAGCAAAGCATGGCGTTTTGTTGCGCGGGATCAGCAAGCCTAGCGGCAGTTGTTTACGCTTTTATTACAGATTTAATAAATTACCACATTTTAAGAATATTATTAATCTGTAATATATCTTTAACAATCTCAGGTTAAAAACTTTCCTGTTTTCAACGGGGCTCTCCCGCTGAATATTCGCGCGTTAATTAAAATCAGGAATGAAAATGAAAAAGAGCACTCTGGCATTAGTGGTGATGGGCATTGTGGCATCTGCATCCGTACAGGCCGCAGAAATATATAACAAAGACGGTAATAAACTGGATGTCTATGGCAAAGTTAAAGCCATGCATTATATGAGTGATAACGACAGTAAAGATGGCGACCAGAGTTATATCCGTTTTGGTTTTAAAGGCGAAACACAAATTAACGATCAACTGACTGGCTATGGCCGTTGGGAAGCGGAGTTTGCCGGAAATAAAGCGGAGAGTGATACTGCACAGCAAAAAACGCGTCTCGCTTTTGCCGGATTGAAGTATAAAGATTTGGGTTCTTTCGACTATGGCCGTAACCTGGGCGCGTTGTATGACGTGGAAGCCTGGACCGATATGTTCCCGGAATTTGGTGGCGACTCCTCGGCGCAGACCGACAACTTTATGACCAAACGCGCCAGCGGTCTGGCGACGTATCGGAACACCGACTTCTTCGGCGTTATCGATGGCCTGAACTTAACCCTGCAATATCAAGGGAAAAACGAAAACCGCGACGTTAAAAAGCAAAACGGCGATGGCTTCGGCACGTCATTGACATATGACTTTGGCGGCAGCGATTTCGCCATTAGTGGGGCCTATACCAACTCAGATCGCACCAACGAGCAGAACCTGCAAAGCCGTGGCACAGGCAAGCGTGCAGAAGCATGGGCTACAGGTCTGAAATACGATGCCAATAATATTTATCTGGCAACTTTTTATTCTGAAACACGCAAAATGACGCCAATAACTGGCGGCTTTGCCAATAAGACACAGAACTTTGAAGCGGTCGCTCAATACCAGTTTGACTTTGGTCTGCGTCCATCGCTGGGTTATGTCTTATCGAAAGGGAAAGATATTGAAGGTATCGGTGGTGAAGATCTGGTTAATTATATCGACGTCGGTGCTACGTATTATTTCAACAAAAATATGTCAGCATTTGTTGATTATAAAATCAACCAACTGGATAGCGATAACAAATTGAATATTAATAATGATGATATTGTCGCGATTGGGATGACGTATCAGTTTTAATAGATATTGCCGGATGTGATGCATCCGGCACATTTCACTCACGCCGTTAACTTCACCGGCTCGTCACGAAAATCATCCGCCGGTTCCAGCTTCAGATTCAGCGTCGTCAGCAGTTCACGCAGCTTCTCGTGAAACTCACGCAGGGTGTGCTCCAGTCGTTCAACCACTTCAGTATCTTTTACCGGAACACTCTTCCAGTCGCCTGCTTTATCGAACAGACCAAACTGGTAGCTGTAGGTAAAACGGGATTCCTGCGCTTCCAGCTCCATCCACCAGCCCCAGAATTCACGCACTTCCGGTGCCGGTTTCACGTTGACGCATACAGCCAGACAATCGAAAAAGAATCGATTATCTTCGCACTTACCTTCACGAATATACGGGCCTAGTGCGGTAAATTTTTTGATCAATCTGCTCTTCGGGTGTCCACTCGGTAACGTCATTGCTATCTCCTGTTGTGATGCAACTGTTTTACCAAATTGGCAAAATTTAGCAAATTTTTAACACAAGCGTTTTTCGATCCAGCCGGTGATTTCCTGAAGACCTTTGTCAAAATTCCGATACACCGGGTTAAATGGGATCTCTAATAATTTACCGTCAGCAGATGATGAGGTGATTAAGCGTGAGTCCTCTTCCGGGCTGAACGGATCGTTCTTCCAGTAGCCTGATAACATTGGCGTTGGGCAGCGACGTCCCAGCAATCCTTGCACTTTTAATGAATAGCGATTCAGCTCCACGCGTAACGCTTCGTCGGAAGCATCATGCATCCCCAAACGACTCGCCAGAACGTCAAGATACATTTCCGGCACCTGTTGCTGGCACTTAAAATCACTCAACAGGGTATGAACTACCGGACCAAGACAGGCAACCGCTTTCAGACGCGGCGATTCAAGGTATGCCAGACGCACGGCAACGTTAGCGCCGAAACGGAAACCAAAGGCCGCGACGCGAGTGTGATCCACCCACGGTACGTTAGGCAGCGCCTTTAAGACGTGCTGATGCAACAGGCTGGAGTCCTGGGTGAGCTTCCATTTTGAAGAAAAGCCCACCGACGGCATATCAATAGTCAGCATCGCAATGCCGCGCGGCGCAAAATAACGTTCATACAGGCTGTAATAGTCCGTCTGCATCGCATCCAGACCACCACACATTAATACTGTCGGGAACGGGCCATCGCCTTTCGGCATATGCAAAAAGCCGGTGATGGGCGCACCGCCGGGTACAGTAAACTCCATCTGCCGCATCGTGCCCGGCAGACGCTGGGCGGCCTCTTCATAGGCGCGGTTTGATAAAGCCTGCGCTTGCTCGGCCAGGTCATCTCCTTTCAGATGAGGATAGGCGGCAATGTTGTACAACGTAGCCGCATGCAGCCAGTGTCGACCACTGAGTTGCGGATCTTCTTCCGCACAGGCTTTTTGTTGCCACACCATCGCCTGGGTGGCCCACTCATAAATCCAGTTGCCACCACGGTAGCCAATCACAGTATCGTATAAATCATCGTCGGTACGTTCAGCATCGCTCATCACAATACGTGCCTGGACGTCTAGGATTTCACGTGGGTCAATACCGCGCCAGATCCACATCAGACGGTTAATCATGCGATACCAGTGAGGGATGGTTTTACCATCAAGAGCCGACTGCACAGGCGGTTGTGCGCCGTGATTAAAGCGGCGGACTAGCGTCGAGGTTTCAGGATGTTTAAAGCGGGGTTTGAACAGGGTTTCGCTCAGGTTTGCCTGTGTCATGGATGCAGCCTCCAGAATACTTACTGGAAACTATTGTAACCCGCCTGAAGTTAAAAAGAACAACGCCCGGCAGTGCCAGGCGTTGAAAAGATTAGCGACCGGAGATTGGCGGGACGAATACGACGCCCATATCCCACGGCTGTTCGATCCAGGTATCTTGCGGGATATCAACAACATAATCATCAACCAGCGGACGACCAGCCGGTTTTGCAAAGATGGTGACAAAGTGCGCTTTTGGATACATTTCACGAATCGCAACCGCAGTACCACCGGTATCCACCAGGTCATCAATAACGATGAAGCCTTCGCCATCGCCTTCTGCGCGTTTCAGCACTTTAAGCTCGCGCTGGTTGTCGTGATCGTAGCTGGAAATACAAACGGTATCGACATGACGAATACCCAGTTCACGCGCCAGTAACGCACCCGGTACCAGACCGCCACGGCTTACGGCAATAATGCCTTTCCATTGTTCAGAAGGCATCAGTCGGCTTGCGAGTTTACGTGCATGGATCTGCAACATGTCCCAGGTGACGATGTATTTTTCGCTCATGTGAAGTGTCCCAGCCTGTTTATCTACGGCTTAAAAAGTGTTCGAGGGGAAAATAGGTTGCGCGAGATTATAGAGATCTGGCGCACTAAAAACCAGTATTTCACATGAGTCCGCGTCTTTTTACGCACTGCCTCTCCCTGACGCGGGATAAAGTGGTATTCTCAAACATATCTCGCAAGCCTGTCTTGTGTTGACAACATTTTCTGCTAACCCTGTGACCTGCAATACTGTTTTGCGGGTGATCGACAAGGAGACTTAACGTGTCTGAACTGTCTCAATTATCTCCACAGCCGCTGTGGGATATTTTTGCCAAAATCTGTTCTATTCCTCACCCGTCCTATCATGAAGAGCAACTCGCTGAATACATTGTTGGTTGGGCAAAAGAGAAAGGTTTCCATGTCGAACGCGATCAGGTAGGTAATATCCTGATTCGTAAACCTGCTACCGCAGGTATGGAAAATCGTAAACCGGTCGTCTTACAGGCCCACCTCGATATGGTGCCGCAGAAAAATAACGACACCGTGCATGACTTCACGAAAGATCCTATCCAGCCTTATATTGATGGCGAATGGGTTAAAGCGCGCGGCACCACGCTGGGTGCAGATAACGGCATTGGTATGGCGTCTGCGCTGGCGGTTCTGGCTGACGAAAACGTGGTTCACGGCCCGCTGGAAGTGCTGCTGACCATGACCGAAGAAGCCGGTATGGACGGTGCGTTCGGCTTACAGAGCAACTGGTTGCAGGCTGATATTCTGATTAACACCGACTCCGAAGAAGAAGGTGAAATCTACATGGGTTGTGCGGGGGGTATCGACTTCACCTCCAACCTGCATTTAGATCGTGAAGCGGTTCCAGCTGGTTTTGAAACCTTCAAGTTAACCTTAAAAGGTCTGAAAGGCGGTCACTCCGGCGGTGAAATCCACGTTGGCCTGGGTAATGCCAACAAACTACTGGTGCGCTTCCTGGCGGGTCATGCGGAAGAACTGGATCTGCGCCTTATCGATTTCAACGGCGGCACACTGCGTAACGCCATCCCGCGTGAAGCCTTTGCGACCATTGCTGTCGCAGCTGATAAAGTCGACGTCCTGAAATCTCTGGTGAATACCTATCAGGAGATCCTGAAAAACGAGCTGGCAGAGAAAGAGAAAAATCTGGCCTTGTTGCTGGACTCTGTAGCGAACGATAAAGCTGCCCTGATTGCGAAATCTCGCGATACCTTTATTCGTCTGCTGAACGCCACCCCGAACGGTGTGATCCGCAATTCCGACGTGGCAAAAGGTGTGGTCGAAACCTCCCTGAACGTCGGTGTGGTGACCATGACTGACAATAACGTAGAAATTCACTGCCTGATCCGTTCACTGATCGACAGCGGTAAAGACTACGTGGTGAGCATGCTGGATTCGCTGGGTAAACTAGCTGGCGCGAAAACCGAAGCGAAAGGCGCATATCCTGGCTGGCAGCCGGACGCTAATTCTCCGGTGATGCATCTGGTACGTGAAACCTATCAGCGTCTGTTCAACAAAACACCGAACATCCAGATTATCCACGCGGGCCTGGAATGTGGTCTGTTCAAAAAACCGTATCCGGAAATGGACATGGTTTCTATCGGGCCAACTATCACCGGTCCACACTCTCCGGATGAGCAAGTTCACATCGAAAGCGTAGGTCATTACTGGACACTGCTGACTGAACTGCTGAAAGAAATTCCGGCGAAGTAATTATTTGATTTGCTGCCGGATGGCGTTTAATCGCCTTCCGGCAGTTTCATCCTTCATTATCCTTCGATAAAAGCCATCCCTGTAAATGTCCGTCTCGGGTTGCCACGTTCAATCTGGTGATGGAACATTCGCCGCTGCGATTTCAGCACCGCGCTATTTTCCTGTTGCTGCTGCTCCAGCTTCCAGGCAATCAGCAATCGTGCCAGCCGCTTGTTAGCATGCTGACTACGCTCTGACTGAACCTTCACGCTAATACCGGATGCCAAATGCGTGGCGCGTACCGCCGAGTCGGTTTTATTGACATGTTGACCGCCCGGCCCCGACGAACGCAACGTCTCATAACGGATTGCATCCGATTGTTCCTGCTCATCAGCGGTAAAACGCCCAATGCCCAGAAACCAGTTTTTGCGCCCATGATGAGGCCGATACGGACTCGGACAAATCCACTGAATAGTGCCGCACCAGCTTTCGCTTAATGCCCATGCGTTATCGCCATCCAGAGAAACCAGAGCTGAACGCAGCGTGTCAGAGTAGCGGCCCGTTTCTGTTTCCAACACCGTTACCGCGACGTCTTGTCGGGCAGCTTCTTTAATTAGCCTGTCCAGCGCCTTTTTCACTGCGAGACAACATTCTTCCGGCCCCTGCGCTGAGGAGAGTTGTAGCAAGATCATCCTTTTTTCCCTCCACTGTTTTTGAGCGTTAGCACCGGACGCAGCCGCGCGACAGGAATAATTAAACCGGCCTGCACCAGACATTGCACCACGCTTTCAGCCGATTTATAGGCTTGTGGCGCTTCTTCAAAGATGAGTTGTTTATCGCGACAAATTACCCGACTGCCAAGTTCAGTACGCGAGAGTTGCGTCGCCGTGTATTTCGCTGCCAGACGCCCTTTACACTCGGTGCGCCCCCATTTACGCCCTGCCCCATGCGCCAGCGAGTGGAGCGTTTTTTCGTTCGCAACAGGCTGTACAATCCAGGAGTAATCACCACGTGAACCGGGAATAATCACCAGACCGTTGTCATCCGGCGTGGCACCTTTACGATGCAACCAGCCCTGTTGATCGCCGATTTGACACGCGCTAACAAAGTTATGCGCCACATCCAGAACCGGACTTCCCGTGGCCTTAACTTGTTGCATTATGCGCAAAGCGATCATCTGGCGATTAATACACGCAAACGCCAGCGCATCGTCATGTTCCGCAATATACCGTAGCGCGTCGTCACTGCCTTGAGGCAAACCATGATGCGAGAACGAGGCAATATGCCGCTGTAAAATAGACTGCCCCACCCCCCGCGAGCCGCTATGAACCAACAGTTGCAGATGTTGTGCATCCAGACCTGCCAGTGCAAACAGTTCAGCGTTGATGATTTGATCAACTTGTTGCAGTTCAGCGAAATGATTGCCGCCACCGATAGAGCCAAGCGAGCTGCGCCACGGATGCTGTGCAAATGCTGACGGCAGGTTTTCCTCCAGCCAGCTTTCTTCAGCAACGTCATCCAGATCTGATAATCGCTTTTCAAACTTATCGGCGTTGTATTTGCGAGTGAGAATATCTGTTTGCCATAGCGCCATACCGCAGCCGATATCATTGCCGACCAGTGCCGGATAAAAACGACCAACAGAGAAGAACGCTGCGCCAATCGGATAGCCGCGTCCGGGATGTAAATCTGGCATCCCCACTACGCGCTGCATGTTGGGTAAATTTGCCGTGGTGTGTAATTGTTGGATCGCTAAACTCTCGATCCACAGGTCATCAGATGCGATGGTAAATACCGCATCGGATAAGGGACGAATATAATTGCCCATATACCATTCCGTAAATAGACTCGTCATACTTCAAGTTGCATGTGTTGCGACTTGAATTATTGAGAGTAACAATTAAAAAATCAGGAAATGGCAGACGAATCCAGGGCAAGAAAAAAAGAATTAATCCTGGAAAGGTCTGCAAAGAGTCATTGATAAAGGATTTGTCATGATTTACCTCCTTGCAGTTTGTGGAATAAGAAAACGCGCACATACTAGGCTTGCGTTATTTTCATTGCAAGCTGGATTTAATGTTGCTGTTTATAACGCATATAAAAATTAATAAACCACTCTCCCCGACATTCAACGCGTTGCTGCTTAACTGTCTGAAAACCATAACGTTCAAAAAAGGGTTTTGCGGTTATGCTTGCGTCCACCGTAAGTTCGGATTCAGACTTAATCAAAGGTTTTAACAAAGCGCTGGCAACCCCACGGCGGGTGTATTCAGGGTCAACAAATAACATATCGATATAGTGTTCAACGCAGGTAATAAAGCCGACCAGTTTTGCATTAATGACTGCAACCCGCACTTGTGATTTCGCGAGTTTCTCCTTCCAGCGAGATTCGTCAATCTGCGCCCAGGCGGCAATTTGTTGTGGTGAATAATGCTGACTGGCAGTCATCGTAACCGCTCTAATGAAAATAGCGCATAGTTGCTGAAAATCGCCAGGCTGATAGTCTCTTATTTGTATGTTATTCATAATCCCAGCACCAGTTGTCTTTCCATTTGCGGGTCAAGCAACGTCACATGCAGCCCCACCAGTCGCACACCGCGCCCGCCGCGGCGTTCATCCCAGGTTTTACGCGCGGTGGCGATTAAGTCAGCTTTATTCAGCCGCGGCCAGACGTGCTCCTGAGTGGTTTGCTGAAAATCGTCGAACTTTAATTTCACCCCCTGGCGGGCAATCAGTAAATCAGGTTTTACCTTTGCCAGACGGCGTTCAAGTTCCGGATACAGCCGCTCGATAATCGCTTCACATTCAGACCAGTGGTGGATATCTTCCGCCATCGTGCGTTCCACGCCGACGGATTTTCGCAACCGTTCGCTGTTAACGTCGCGCTCGTCAATCCCCTGACTACGCTCCCACAAAATGCGGCCAAATTTGCCAAAGCGTTTAAGCAGCATCACCAGATCACACTTTTGTACATCACCGCAGGTCCGCAGCCCCATCGCTTCCAGTTTTGCCGCCGAGACTTTGCCGACGCCGGGGATTTTTGCCAGCGGTAAGGTTTGTAAAAATGCCGGAACTTCTGCCGGCGTAATCACAAACTGACCGTTGGGTTTATTCATGTCGGAGGCGATTTTGGCGAGAAACTTTACTGGTGCCACGCCCGCAGACGCCGTCAGTTGCAGCTCGCTGAAAATCGTCTGGCGGATTTCCTGGGCGATGAGGGTCGCAGAACCGTGGCAATGGACGCTATCGGTGACGTCGAGATAAGCCTCATCCAGTGACAACGGTTCAATACGCGAGGTGTAGCGCGAGAAGATTTCACGGATATGATTTGAGGCTTCTTTGTAGGCGTCAAAGCGCCCCGGAAGCAAGGTGAGATGCGGGCATAATTTGAGCGCCATCCCTGTCGGCATAGCGCTACGTACGCCAAATTTACGCGCGGGATAATTGGCGGTGCTGATCACCCCCCGACGTTCGCGGCTGCCGCCAATAGCAATAGGGATATCGCGCAGGGCGGGATTGTCGCGCATCTCCACCGCTGCGAAAAAGCAGTCCATATCCACATGAATGATTTTACGCATTACTCACCTCTCAACACTGGTAAAGTATACAGTGATTTCAGGGTTTGAGAAATGCGTAAAGATTCAGCATTTAACGCGTTCGCTGCGAAAGCACCTGCTGCTTATCCAGCTTTTGCACCAGCGGCTGCACCACTTTATCCCCATGCTGACCAAAGTATTGATACAGCGTATCGGACGCACTTTTGGTCAGCACCATAATCTCAATGCGCCGGTTGCCCGCGCTTTGCGGATTTTTGGAATCCAGCAGCATCTGGTCCGCCATTGCGCTTACCTGCATCACTTTATCTTCCGGCATTCCGGCCTCTTCCAGCACCCGACGAGCTGAAAGCGCGCGATCGCCCGAAAGGTTCCAGTTGTTGTAGATATTGTTTTTGTAGGCCATCGCATCGGTATGCCCGGTAATAATAATTTTGTTATCGAGCGAGTCGAAAACTGGCGCGAGCTCCACCAGCAGCCTTTTAAAGAACGGCATAATCTGCGCGCTGCCGCGTTCGAACATATTGCGATTCTGGTCGTCTTTAATCAGCACGCGTAATCCCTGCGGGACAATCTCCATCTCCAGATTCGCTTCCATATGCGCATCACGGGCAATGGTGTTGATACTGGTTGCCAGCTCGCCAAGCTCGGTGGCGGATTTCTTCTTCAGCAGCACCGTTTTCTCATTGACGTCACGCGCTTTTTTCTCCGTCTCTTCCGGCACCGCCACGGTGGCAGGTTTTGGCGGATGAGACGGGCTGATTTTATTTAACGGCGACAGCCCACCACCGTTAAAAATCGACTGCCCGTGCAGCGCGGCGATAATGCTTTCACGCTCGGATTTACTGACGCTGTTGACAATCAACTTTATTGTCGTCACCAAAGGGGCCGAGCGTATTTCCGAGGTTTCAGCCCGCTTTACCCTGGATGCGATGCCCGGTAAGCAGATGGCGATTGACGCCGATCTTAATGCCGGGTTGATCAATCAGGCGCAGGCACAAACCCGACGTAAAGATGTTGCCAGCGAGGCCGATTTCTACGGCGCGATGGACGGGGCATCGAAATTTGTGCGCGGGGATGCTATCGCCGGGATGATGATTCTGGCGATCAACCTGATCGGCGGCGTCTGTATCGGGATCTTCAAATACAACCTGAGCGCCGACGCCGCCTTCCAGCAGTATGTGCTGATGACCATCGGCGACGGGCTGGTGGCGCAAATCCCTTCCCTGCTACTCTCCACCGCGGCGGCGATTATCGTCACCCGCGTCAGCGACAACGGCGATATCGCCCATGACGTGCGTAACCAGTTGCTGGCAAGCCCGTCGGTGCTCTACACCGCTACCGGAATTATGTTCGTACTGGCGGTAGTGCCGGGAATGCCACATCTGCCGTTTTTGCTGTTCAGCGCCCTGCTTGGCTTTACCGGCTGGCGGATGAGCAAACGCCCGCAGGCGGCGGAAGCGGAAGAGAAAAGTCTCGAAACGCTGACCCGCACCATCACCGAAACCAGCGAGCAACAGGTCAGTTGGGAAACCATTCCGCTGATCGAGCCCATCAGCTTAAGCCTCGGCTACAAGCTGGTGGCGCTGGTGGATAAAGCGCAGGGCAACCCGCTCACCCAGCGGATTCGCGGCGTGCGGCAGGTGATATCCGACGGTAACGGCGTGCTGCTGCCGGAGATCCGTATTCGGGAAAACTTCCGCCTCAAGCCCAGCCAGTACGCTATTTTCATCAACGGCATTAAGGCTGATGAAGCGGATATTCCGGCGGATAAACTGATGGCCCTACCCTCCAGCGAAACCTACGGCGAAATTGACGGCGTGCTGGGGAACGACCCGGCGTACGGGATGCCGGTGACCTGGATCCAGCCCGCGCAGAAAGCGAAGGCGCTGAATATGGGGTATCAGGTGATCGACAGCGCCAGCGTGATTGCCACGCATGTGAATAAGATTGTGCGTAGCTATATTCCTGATTTATTTAACTATGACGATATTACGCAGTTGCATAACCGTTTGTCGTCGATGGCACCGCGCCTGGCGGAAGATTTAAGCGCGGCGCTGAATTACAGCCAGTTGCTGAAAGTGTACCGCGCGCTGCTGACCGAAGGCGTTTCCCTGCGCGATATCGTCACCATTGCCACCGTGCTGGTCGCCAGTAGCGCGGTGACCAAAGATCATATTCTGCTGGCAGCTGATGTGCGCCTGGCGCTGCGGCGCAGCATTACCCATCCGTTCGTTCGCAAGCAGGAGCTGACGGTGTATACCCTGAATAATGAGCTGGAAAATCTGCTGACCAACGTGGTGAATCAGGCGCAACAGGGCGGGAAAGTGATGCTCGACAGCGTGCCGGTCGATCCGAATATGCTCAACCAGTTCCAGAGTACGATGCCGCAGGTGAAGGAGCAGATGAAAGCGGCGGGGAAAGACCCGGTGCTGCTGGTGCCGCCGCAGTTGCGCCCTTTGCTGGCACGCTATGCGAGGTTGTTTGCGCCGGGGCTGCATGTGCTGTCGTATAATGAAGTGCCGGATGAGCTGGAGTTGAAGATTATGGGAGCGTTGAGTTGATGAGGATTCTTTTCCATGCTTTGCATGCATCTGACACCATTGATTGACGTCACATTGCAAACATACTACGATGACACCATACAATGACGTCATGGATTGATAGTATGATTAAGGTCAGCGCGCTAGGCTCCCGCCATAGAAAAACATTCGACGATGTAATGACGGAGCCGCCAAAATCTGGAATTAAATGGGATGATGTTGTTGCGCTCATTAAAGCGGTGGGTGGAACAATAAAAAATAACAATGGGTCCAGAAGGAAATTTCAGATTGGAACGACCAAATTCAGTACACATGAGCCACATCCAAAGAATGTGATGGATAAAGGTGCAGTAGCAGGTCTTAAGGAGTGGTTTGTTAACTGTGTAGGGGTAGATTATGAATAAAGCATCGAACATTATCACAATTAAAGGTCAACCAGCCGCAGTGACATTTGAAGCCGATATCAACGCATTTCGCGGCAAGTTCCTCAATGTAAACGGTTATTGTGACTTTGTAGCCACAAGCATTGAGGCATTATATCGTGAGGGCGAAAGCGCGCTGGATGAGTGGATGGCGGATTGTGAAGAGGACGGTATTGCCCCTTTTCGTGAAGAAGAAGAGCAAAAACGCCTGACGCTTCGTGTTCCTCATCACATTGATTCGCGGCTGACCATCGTCGCCAGACAACATTCCATTTCAAAAAACCAGCTCATTGTTGATGTCTTAGAACGTGAGTTTTCAGCCCATATGTAAACAAGTCGGATGCCGCGTGGCATCCGGCCTTTTGCCAGTTCGTCAATATTACCCATTTACAAAATCGTCTCTTCCGTCAAAATCCTGCGCGCGCCCAAAAAATGGTCCTGCCAGAAAGGTTCGGCTAACCGGCTTACCCGAATGGTTTCCCCGGTGCGCGGCGACTCGATAAACTGGCCATCGCCCAGATACACCCCCATATGATCGGCAATCTCGCGGCTGTGGATATGGAAAAACAGCAAATCTCCCCGGCGCAGGTCGTTATTCGCCACAATCGTTGCCCGATGGTAGTGATACATCTCGTTGGCCGTGCGTGGGAGCTTCGCCTCAAGGATCTTGTTGTAGGCATAGAAAACCAACCCGCTACAGTCGAAGCCTTGATCGGGCCGCGTGCCGCCCCATACGTAAGGCTTGCCAAGCTGTTGCTCCAGACGGTGAATCGCTACTTCGGTGATGTTATGCAGATGGTCGCTGCTTAAGAAATGGTTGTTTTCCGCCAGCGCCTGCCAGCGTCTGTCACTCGCCTTGAGCGGCGCAGGAAACCATTCTGGATGCTGTTTTATCTGTTCGCGGTTGTGCTGGCGTAGCGCCCTTCTGCTTTCGGCATTGCCTTCCACAATATAGCTGGCCTGTTTTTTCAGATGGGTTTGGTACTGTTTTAATAAACGCGCACGATTTTGCATCCGCTGGCGGGCGGCGTAGCTGAAAGTGATATGTGATGTGGTGGCGCTGGCAAATGAAGAAAACGGCAAGCAAAGCAACAGTAATCCCGACAACACAAAAGAGGGAATCGACGGCAAGGACATACTCAATAATGGCTGATCATGCATTGATGTTGCAGTGTATCCCGGCCCGTACCTGAACAAACTTAATAAACCATTATTATAAAATTAATAAATATATTTCAGTTAATTATGTAAAAACATCCGTTTATTAAATTACTCATGGATTGTCGCTGTTGCTCATTTGAGCTACAATTCAAGCTGAATAAATATACAGCACAGGAGATACCCCAATGGCTGCTAACGCATTTGTTCGCGCCCGAATCGATGAAGATCTGAAGAATCAGGCGGCGGACGTACTGGCCGGGATGGGGCTGACCATCTCTGACCTGGTTCGCATAACCCTCACAAAGGTCGCGCGTGAAAAGGCATTGCCGTTTGATTTACGCGAGCCTAATCAATTAACCATTCAATCAATCAAAAACAGCGAAGCTGGCGTTGATGTTCATAAGGCCAAAGACGCCGATGATTTATTTGATAAATTAGGAATTTAAATATGATTCAAAGGGATATTGAATACTCGGGACAATTTTCAAAGGATGTAAAACTTGCACAAAAGCGTCATAAGGATATGAATAAATTGAAATATCTTATGACGCTTCTTATCAATAATGCTTTACCGCTTCCAGCTGTTTATAAAGACCACCCGCTGCAAGGTTCATGGAAAGGTTATCGCGATGCTCATGTCGAACCGGACTGGATCCTGATTTACAAACTTACCGATAAACTTTTACGATTTGAGAGAACTGGAACTCACGCGGCGCTCTTTGGGTAAAGCACGCTGCCGATGAAATTTGTAAACCCTGCGCCGACAGGCTTGCGTAAAACTCTTTTGGTGATAATGTGAGCCTTCCAAATCCAGACTATTCCGATTTGGGATCTATTTTGCCGTCCTGGCGTGTGTAACCGTTTTATCAAGGAATAAGCAGTATGCGTAAAATCGCATTAATTCTTGCGATGTTGTTGATCCCGTGCGTTTCGTTTGCCGGTTTGCTGGGCAGCAGTAGCTCGACCACGCCAGTGAGCAAAGAGTATAAGCAGCAGTTGATGGGATCCCCTGTCTACATCCAGATCTTCAAGGAAGAACGTACGCTCGATCTCTACGTCAAAATGGGCGAGCAATATCAGCTGCTCGACAGTTATAAAATCTGTAAATATTCCGGCGGCTTAGGGCCAAAACAGCGTCAGGGCGATTTCAAAAGCCCGGAAGGGTTTTATAGCGTCCAGCGTAATCAGTTAAAACCAGACAGCCGTTACTACAAAGCGATTAATATTGGTTTCCCCAATGCCTATGACCGTGCGCATGGTTATGAAGGGAAATACCTGATGATCCACGGCGATTGTGTTTCCATCGGCTGCTACGCAATGACCAATCAGGGTATTGATGAGATCTTCCAGTTCGTTACTGGTGCGCTGGTGTTTGGTCAGCCGAGCGTGCAGGTGAGTATTTACCCGTTCCGCATGACCGACGCCAATATGAAGCGCCATAAATATTCCAACTTTAAGGACTTCTGGGAGCAACTGAAGCCGGGTTACGACTACTTTGAGCAAACCCGTAAGCCACCGACCGTTTCTGTGGTCAATGGTCGTTACGTGGTCAGCAAGCCGTTAAGCCACGAAGTTGTGCAGCCACAACTGGCATCAAACTACACGCTCCCCGAGGCAAAATAAGCGCCATTCGCCTGGCATAATCTTTTGCCAGGTTTCATTGCCCGTCAGCGGCTGTGTTGCAATCACCGTGACCACATCATTCGGTGTGGTCTGCGAGCTGAAGTCGATTTCCACATCCTGATCCAGCAGCGTTGCCACGCCAAACGGCGCGCGGCGGGTGATCCAGTGTAAATTAGTCGAGCAATACGCCATC
Organism: Escherichia sp. WS33; assembly: GCF_046486385.1. Lineage (NCBI taxonomy): Bacteria > Pseudomonadati > Pseudomonadota > Gammaproteobacteria > Enterobacterales > Enterobacteriaceae > Escherichia > Escherichia sp. WS33. Next base: position 37,794 of record NZ_JBJQLJ010000032.1, read on the forward strand.
ACATAGCGCCCGTCAGAAAGCAGCATGTTGAAAACGCCCTTCTGCCGCAGTTCATCCGCCAGTGAGGCGATATATTTAAACACTGCCGCCATGTTGCCCGGTGTGCGCGGGTAACGCTGCGTTAATTTATGCAGGAGCCAGCAGAAGGCTTTTTCGCTATCGGTTTCACCGACCGGGCGGAAGTTGCCGGTTTCCAGTGATTTGTAGCCCGTCAGTTGTCCGTTATGGGCATAAGTCCAGTTACGCCCCCATAACTCGCGGGTAAATGGGTGAGTATTTTCCAGCGCCACCTCGCCCCGATTAGCCTGGCGAATATGAGCCACCACCGAACAGGATTTTATCGGGTAGTCCTGGACAAGTTTGGCGATGGGGGAATTAAAGCTGGGTTGTGGATCTTTAAATGTGCGACAGCCTTTACCTTCGTAAAAGGTAATGCCCCAGCCATCTTTATGTGGCCCGGTTCCACCACCACGCTGTACAAGTCCGGTGAAACTAAAGCAGATATCGGTAGGGACGTTGGCGCTCATCCCGAGCAATTCGCACATGGGTAACCTCCACAACAGCGGGAGCGAATGGCCCCCGGCGAAGATTGATTTAAGAATTTTCAGGTCGGATGCGGCGTAAACGAATTATTCGGCCTACGGTTCGGGTACAGATTTGTAGGCATGATAAGACGCGTCAGCATCGCATCAGGCATCAGCGCACAAGTGCCGGATGCGGCGTAAACGCCTTATCCAGCCTACGCCAGACTTACTTAACCATCTCTTTTTCAATTAACTGGATCAGGATATGGATCACTTTAATGTGAATCTCCTGAATGCGGTCGGCATAACCAAAGTGCGGTACGCGAATTTCGATATCCGCCGTGCCAGCCATTTTGCCGCCGTCTTTACCGGTCAGGGTGATCACTTTCATCCCCTTCTCACGCGCCGCTGCGATCGCTTTGATCACGTTTGCAGAGTTACCGGAGGTGGAGATCCCCAGCAGTACATCGCCTTCGCGACCTACCGCTTCAACGTAGCGGGAGAAAATATCATTGAAACCGAAATCATTACCGACGCAGGAAATATGACTAACGTCAGAAATAGCAATCGCCGGGTAGCCCGGACGGTTTTCACGGTAGCGACCGGTCAACTCTTCGGCAAAGTGCATAGCGTCGCAATGGGAACCTCCGTTGCCGCAGGAAAGCACTTTGCCACCGGCTTTAAAGCTGTCTGCTAACAGGACCGCCGCGCGCTGAATGGCGTGAATATTGGCGTCATCTTTTAAAAAGTTAGCCAGCGTTTCCGCCGCTTCGTTCAGTTCGTTACGAATAAGATCCTGGTACATGAGGATATCCTTCAGCATAAATGTAATAGACAAAATGCAGTGTACCGGATACCGCCAAAAGCGAGAAGTACGGGCAGGTGCTATGACCAGGACTTTTTGACCTGAAGTGCGGATAAAAACAGCAACAATGTGAGCTTTGTTGTAATTATATTGTAAACACATTGCTAAATGTTTTTACATCCACTACAACCATATCATCACAAGTGGTCAGACCTCCTACAAGTAAGGGGCTTTTCGTTATGATGATTTTGAGTATTCTCGCTACGGTTGTCCTGCTCGGCGCGTTGTTCTATCACCGCGTGAGCTTATTTATCAGCAGTCTGATTTTGCTCGCCTGGACAGCCGCCCTCGGCGTTGCTGGTCTGTGGTCGGCGTGGGTACTGGTGCCTCTGGCCATTATCCTCGTGCCATTTAACTTTGCGCCTATGCGTAAGTCGATGATTTCCGCGCCGGTATTTCGCGGTTTCCGTAAGGTGATGCCGCCGATGTCGCGCACTGAGAAAGAAGCGATTGATGCGGGCACCACCTGGTGGGAGGGCGACTTGTTCCAGGGCAAGCCGGACTGGAAAAAGCTGCATAACTATCCGCAGCCGCGCCTGACCGCCGAAGAGCAAGCGTTTCTCGACGGCCCGGTAGAAGAAGCCTGCCGGATGGCGAATGATTTCCAGATTACTCATGAGCTGGCGGATCTGCCGCCGGAGTTGTGGGCGTACCTTAAAGAGCATCGCTTCTTCGCGATGATTATCAAAAAAGAGTACGGCGGACTGGAGTTCTCAGCTTATGCCCAGTCTCGCGTGCTGCAAAAACTCTCCGGCGTGAGCGGGATCCTGGCGATTACCGTCGGCGTGCCGAACTCATTAGGCCCGGGCGAGCTGCTGCAACATTACGGCACTGACGAGCAGAAAGATCACTATCTGCCGCGTCTGGCGCGTGGTCAGGAGATCCCTTGCTTTGCACTGACAAGCCCGGAAGCGGGTTCCGATGCGGGCGCGATTCCGGACACCGGGATTGTCTGCATGGGCGAATGGCAGGGCCAGCAGGTGCTGGGGATGCGTCTGACCTGGAACAAACGCTATATTACGCTGGCACCGATTGCGACTGTGCTTGGGCTGGCGTTTAAACTCTCCGACCCGGAAAAGCTGCTGGGTGGCGCAGAAGATTTAGGTATTACCTGTGCGCTGATCCCGACCACCACGCCGGGCGTGGAAATTGGTCGTCGCCACTTCCCGCTGAACGTACCGTTCCAGAACGGACCGACGCGCGGTAAAGATGTCTTCGTACCGATCGATTACATCATCGGGGGGCCGAAAATGGCCGGGCAAGGCTGGCGGATGCTGGTGGAGTGCCTCTCGGTAGGCCGCGGCATCACCCTGCCTTCCAACTCAACCGGCGGCGTGAAATCGGTAGCGCTGGCAACGGGCGCGTATGCTCACATTCGCCGTCAGTTCAAAATCTCTATCGGTAAGATGGAAGGGATTGAAGAGCCGCTGGCGCGTATTGCCGGTAATGCCTACGTGATGGATGCTGCGGCATCGCTGATTACCTACGGCATTATGCTCGGCGAAAAACCTGCCGTGCTGTCGGCTATCGTTAAGTATCACTGTACCCACCGCGGGCAGCAGTCGATTATTGATGCGATGGATATCACTGGTGGCAAAGGCATTATGCTCGGGCAGAGCAACTTCCTGGCGCGTGCTTACCAGGGCGCACCGATTGCCATCACCGTTGAAGGGGCCAACATTCTGACCCGCAGCATGATGATCTTCGGACAAGGAGCGATTCGTTGCCATCCGTACGTGCTGGAAGAGATGGAAGCAGCGAAGAACAATGACGTCAACGCGTTCGATAAACTGTTGTTCAAACATATCGGTCACGTCGGTAGCAACAAAGTTCGCAGCTTCTGGCTGGGCCTGACGCGCGGTTTAACCAGCAGCACGCCAACCGGCGATGCCACTAAACGCTACTATCAGCACCTGAACCGCCTGAGCGCCAACCTCGCCCTGCTTTCTGATGTCTCGATGGCTGTGCTGGGCGGCAGCCTGAAACGTCGTGAGCGCATCTCGGCACGTCTGGGGGATATTTTAAGCCAGCTTTACCTCGCCTCTGCCGTTCTGAAGCGTTATGACGACGAAGGCCGTAATGAAGCCGACCTGCCGCTGGTGCACTGGGGCGTACAAGATGCGCTGTATCAGGCTGAACAGGCGATGGATGATTTACTGCAAAACTTCCCGAACCGCGTGGTTGCCGGGCTGCTGAATGTGGTGATCTTCCCGACCGGACGTCATTATCTGGCACCTTCTGACAAGCTGGATCATAAAGTGGCGAAGATTTTACAAGTGCCGAACGCCACCCGTTCCCGCATTGGTCGCGGTCAGTACCTGACGCCGAGCGAGCATAATCCGGTTGGCTTGCTGGAAGAGGCGCTGGTGGATGTGATTGCCGCCGACCCAATTCATCAGCGGATCTGTAAAGAGCTGGGTAAAAACCTGCCGTTTACCCGTCTGGATGAACTGGCGCACAACGCGCTGGCGAAGGGGCTGATTGATAAAGATGAAGCCGCTATTCTGGTGAAAGCTGAAGAAAGCCGTCTGCGCAGTATTAACGTTGATGACTTTGATCCGGAAGAGCTGGCGACGAAGCCGGTAAAGTTGCCGGAGAAAGTGCGGAAAGTTGAAGCCGCGTAATTGAATAACGGAGCCGAAAGGCTCCGTTTCTTTATCCGCTAATTATTTAAAATTAAAGCCATCCGGATGGTTTTCCAGGCTGCCGGTCAACGCCGCGAACAGCACCGTTTTACCATCAATCGAAAGCGCATCGTTCACATTCAGCCAGGTGAGTTTCTCTTGCGACGTTTTCTCATCAATAGTCGAGAACAGCCCCGTCATCTGATTAGATTTCTCGGACCACATCACAGCGATACGTTGCGAGCCACAGTCATGCGGTTTGCACGCGCTCATCACCTGATACGTCTCATCTCCCAACGTTACGGTTTGTGCGGGAGTATAAGTACCGCCTTTCATCACCCAGGCAGGCAGCTTATGCCCTTGTACCATCTGATTAAATGCAGCTTTGGTGGTTTCGCCCTTTGCAAGGCTGCTAATGGTTAAATCATCCTGCGCCATTGCACTGGTGGCGATGACCAGAGCGGCGACTGTCGTTATTGCCTTAAACATCATTCCTCCCGAGCTTATCCTGCCCATGTTATTAACCTTCTAAAGCCTGGCGATAACACGATAATTTGCAAATCAGATATTTCCAATATCAGCATTTGTTATCAATTTATTCTGCGCTAAGGCAACTGCCTGATAAGGTGTTAAAGTTATAAAACCCTTCGCATAAAGGAGTTGTACACCGTGCCTGGTTTGAAGATTACGCTTTTGCAGCAACCACTGGTGTGGATGGATGGCCCTGCCAACCTGCGTCATTTTGATCGTCAACTGGAAGGTATTACCGGGCGCGATGTGATCGTTCTACCGGAGATGTTTACCAGCGGCTTTGCCATGGAAGCGGCAGCTTCGTCGCTAGCACAAGATGACGTAGTGAACTGGATGACAGCTAAGGCGCAGCAGTGCAATGCGCTGATTGCAGGCAGTGTTGCATTACAAACGGAGTCTGGTTCGGTTAACCGCTTTTTGCTGGTTGAGCCGGGCGGCACGGTACATTTTTATGATAAGCGTCATCTGTTCCGCATGGCAGATGAGCATCTACATTATAAAGCGGGCAATGCGCGAGTGATTGTGGAATGGCGCGGCTGGCGTATTTTGCCGCTGGTGTGCTACGACTTACGTTTTCCTGTGTGGTCGCGCAATCTCAACGATTATGACCTCGCCCTGTACGTCGCCAACTGGCCTGCTCCGCGCTCTCTGCACTGGCAGGCATTGCTGACGGCCCGCGCGATTGAGAATCAGGCGTATGTGGCGGGATGCAATCGCGTCGGCAGCGATGGCAACGGCTGCCATTATCGCGGTGACAGCCGGGTGATTAATCCACAAGGCGAGATTATCGCTACTGCCGACGCGCATCAGGCAACGCGCATTGATGCCGAGCTGTCGATGGCGGTGTTAAGGGAATATCGCGATAAGTTTCCGGCATGGCGGGATGCGGATGAGTTTAGGTTGCGGTGAGTGGGGGTTGTGTTTAAGGCTGGGGGAGAGTCGGGGTAAGACTACGAAAGCCCGCTCTCCGCAAGGACTGACGCCAGATAGTTTCTGTCCATAGCTGCATTTCGCATCTTACGTCTTAACCCTGCCTTGAATACCTTATCATTCGTCAAAATATTAATAGCGATGTGCCGTATCCCTGAAAATAATTCTGCTGCATTTCCTCTTCTTATTTTGCAGTCGTCTTCATTCATTACCACGTCCAGACGCCAGTGCAGCTTATTCTCCACGTGCCAGTGGTTTCGGATTGCTGTGGCGAACTTCTCTGCGGTTAAATCAGCAGAACTGATATAATATCTGACCGTCATTTCTGGCTCTTTCTTTTGTTCTGCTATTATGGACCGAAAGGAGACTGCCACGCATAATTTCTTCAGCCCTTTCCATTCAAACGTGAAATCAATAAGTTCATCAGGGACATCGCAAACAATATGAAGACGGATTTCTTCTCTGCCGTGACTCTTTTCACTGATTGCGTAACTGTCATGCTCTGGATTATTTAATTCTTTCAGCGGAAATTTTTCCTCAAAGGCTTTATTAAGCCGCCCCTGGTTTCCTTTTACCGCGAATAAATAATCACCGCCCTGTTTTTGTATCTTCTCTGCAATATCTTTCTGGCATCCCATCGCATCAGTTGTGATAATTTTTCCTTTAATATCCAGCATGTTAAGAAGTTCTGGGATAGCTGTAATCTCATTAGATTTCTCATCCGTCCTGATCTGTCCGATGACCAGACTGTGCATTGTTGAGAACGCACTAATGACATGAATCGCTCCCCTGCGGCGACTCTTGTCATAAGAGTGCCGGAGCGTTTTTCCATCAATTGCGATGACGTCTTTATCATCTGAAGAATGGCAGTCACGCATCCAGTTAATAAAGCACTCATGAAATTTTGCAGGACTGATACAGGATACAACTCTGGCAATAGTATCGTGAACAGGAATACCATTTTCAAAATCACCATATTGCTTCAAGAAATCGAGATGTGTTTCCCCGAAATCCTCTATATCTTCCCAACTTTCTGCAC
>NZ_JBJQLJ010000033.1:0-43089 GCF_046486385.1 Escherichia sp. WS33
CGAGCATTATAACGAATGGCACCCGCATAGTGCACTGGGTTATCGCTCGCCACGGGAATATCTGCGGCAGCAGGCCAGTAATGGGTTAAGTGATAACAGGTGTCTGGAAATATAGGGGCAAATCCAAATATGATGTAAAATATAATATATGTCATTTGAGAAAAAAGAGCAGAATGAGGTAAAAATCTTTGGCTGTGTATTCAGTCTGGTAATCATCCAAGGAAAGCTTATCAGAAGGGTGATGACTCCAATTAGTAGAACATATATTTTCGATAAAAGCACCGATGACTTTTTCATGAAGTTCTACAGAACGCGAGAAACAGATGGTTCTGCGGGCCAGACGTTTGATTCGGGTTCTCAGGGTCAGATTGTTACGCTCAATGTGCTGAGTAAAAATCTTACCAGTCAGATGCTTCTCCTTCGGTAACTCTCTAGCGTAACTACCCCATTCGTCAGTGGTCAACATGCCGATGGTAAAAGGGTAAGCAGCGCCCGCAATTCACGACAGGTTTCGTCAGTCCGGGGGCCAAAAGTGTAGGCCAGAACACCACCAGTTTTCGTGTTGTACACGTACCAGAGCCAGTGCTGTCGCGCTTTACTGCCGACAAAGCTCCATTGCTGACTAAGTTTGCAGATGAGTGCCACATCAGCATGAGCGACCGGGGATGACGTTATTCTTCGTGGCGAGAGTTTTTTAAAGTTCGGATGACTGTATTAATGCCGATTTTCAGCGTACGGGCAGTATCGCGAACCCCGGCACCGTTGAAAGTCATTTCAGCGATTTGGTCTTTAACTCCCGGTTTACGGGGCTCGTAACAGTAACTGAGCTGAAATACCCGGTGACAGTCACGGCCGCGGAATCGATCATGTCTTTTTGGGTTCTGCCCGTGACGGTAAACCTGAACGGACTGGCAACGGGGGCAATGAAGGTTAACTGTGACCATGAAACAACCTTAAAAGCGAGTATTATATCCTTAATTCAACTAATTGGAGGCATCACCGTTTACCGGAGCGACAGCTTGCGGAAAGGTCGTGCAACTACAAAGCAACAAACAGACTACGGCGGGAATTATTTTTTTCATCATCCATTACCACGAAAACAGCGGCCACTCTTTGGCAACCGTGGTGAGTTGTGGCGCGTCGAAAACGGCTTGTGGTGAAACTACCGTTTCCTCAAGCGGAATATTTTTACCGTAGCGTTCTTTGAGCTTCGCCTGGACCAGCGGGTTGCTGAGATCAAACTCTTTCAACTTCTGCTGTTCGCCCACGCGCATTCCCAGCGCGTTCTGGTAAACCTTCCACACCACTTCCGAACAGTACTGGCGATCGTCGCTCCATGAGAAGCTGAAATCATACGGTTTACCGAGATAACGTTTTGCCGTTTGCGCCAGTTTTTGCTGTTGTTCAACACTCAGTCCGCCTTCAACGCGGCGAACGACGTATTTGCCCTTTTCACCATGGGCAATCCACTGCTTGAGCGGGGTGTATTTCACCGGGCCGACCGCTTCAAAAACGTAGGGCTTTTTGTTACGCATCACCAGCATACCGGTGTGGCTGTAATCGGAATGGGTTGCCAGTTGGATCGCTTTACTTTGCGATGAGCGAGAGATTTGAAAGATGATGTCGCCAGTTTGCGGCTGCCAGGCAAAGGCAGGTACAGAAACCAGCAGGCTGAGGATCAGCAGCCTGTTTTTCATAGTTAAACGTCCATGTATAAAAAGCGGTGGGTCGCAGACAACGTGCTCGTTGTTTATGCCGGATGCGGCGTGAACGCCTTATCCGGCCTACAAGTTCGTGCAAATTCAATAAATTGCAATATGACGTAGGCCTGATAAGCGTAGCGCATCAGGCGGTTCCACTCCGCGCCGCTCTTTTCCGCTTTAGTATTCCCACGTCTCCGGGTTAATCCCCATCTCACGCATGATCTCTTTTGCCGCTTCCGGGATTTCGTCGCTGCGCTCTTTACGCAGATCGGCATCATCCGGCAAAGGTTGCCCGGTAAAGGCATGCAGAAACGCTTCGCACAGCAGCTCGCTGTTGGTAGCGTGACGCAGGTTGTTCACCTGACGACGCGTGCGTTCATCGGTGAGGATTTTTAACACCTTAAGAGGAATGGAAACCGTAATCTTTTTGACTTGTTCACTCTTCTTGCCGTGCTCAGCGTATGGGCTGATATATTCGCCGCTCCATTCAGCCATGAGATACTTAATCCTCTTCGTCAATAAATTGAGACCAGACCACACAGTTAATGTGGGCACTGGCCGTAAACCCGCATAGTTTACCGTACAGGCGCTACCGTTACATCGGGTAATCCACCTGTTGGCGTGATAATGCATATAATTTTAACGGCTATTTGGGATTTGCTCAATCTATACGCAAAGAAGTTTAGATGTCCAGATGTATTGACGTCCATTACCACAATGTTTACTCTGGTGCCTGACATTTCACCAATAAAGCCCAGGGAACATCATCACATGACGCGTAAACAGGCCACCATCGCAGTGCGTAGCGGGTTAAATGACGACGAACAGTATGGTTGCGTTGTCCCACCCATCCATCTTTCCAGTACCTATAACTTTACCGGATTTAATGAACCGCGCGCGCATGATTACTCGCGTCGTGGCAACCCAACGCGCGATGTGGTTCAGCGAGCACTGGCAGAACTGGAAGGCGGTGCTGGTGCAGTACTTACTAATACCGGCATGTCCGCGATTCACCTGGTAACGACCGTCTTTTTGAAACCTGGCGATCTGCTGGTAGCGCCGCACGACTGCTACGGCGGTAGCTATCGCCTGTTCGACAGCCTGGCGAAACGTGGTTGCTATCGCGTGTTGTTTGTTGATCAAGGCGATGAACAGGCATTACGGGCAGCGCTGGCAGAAAAACCCAAACTGGTACTGGTAGAAAGCCCAAGTAATCCATTGTTACGCGTCGTGGATATTGCGAAAATCTGCCATCTGGCAAGGGAAGTCGGGGCGGTGAGCGTGGTGGATAACACCTTCTTAAGCCCGGCATTACAAAATCCGCTGGCATTAGGTGCCGATCTGGTGTTGCATTCATGCACGAAATATCTGAACGGTCACTCAGACGTGGTGGCCGGCGTGGTGATTGCTAAAGACCCGGACGTTGTCACTGAACTTGCCTGGTGGGCAAACAATATTGGCGTGACGGGCGGCGCGTTTGACAGCTATCTGCTGCTACGCGGGTTGCGAACGCTGGTGCCGCGCATGGAGTTGGCCCAGCGTAACGCGCAGGCGATTGTGAAATATCTGCAAACCCAGCCGTTGGTGAAAAAACTGTATCACCCGTCGCTGCCGGAAAATCAGGGGCATGAAATTGCCGCGCGTCAGCAAAAAGGCTTTGGCGCAATGTTGAGTTTTGAACTGGATGGCGATGAGCAGATGCTGCGTCGTTTCCTGGGCGGGCTGTCGTTGTTTACGCTGGCGGAATCATTAGGGGGAGTGGAAAGTTTAATCTCTCACGCCGCAACCATGACACATGCAGGCATGGCACCAGAAGCGCGTGCTGCCGCCGGGATTTCCGAGACGCTGCTGCGTATCTCCACCGGTATTGAAGATGGCGAAGATTTAATTGCCGACCTGGAAAATGGCTTCCGGGCTGCAAACAAGGGGTAAAAATGAGTGTGATTGCGCAGGCAGGGGCGAAAGGTCGTCAGCTGCATAAATTTGGTGGCAGTAGTCTGGCTGATGTGAAGTGTTATTTGCGTGTCGCGGGCATTATGGCGGAGTACTCTCAGCCTGACGATATGATGGTGGTTTCCGCCGCCGGTAGCACCACTAACCAGTTGATTAACTGGTTGAAACTAAGCCAGACCGATCGTCTCTCTGCGCATCAGGTTCAACAAACGCTGCGTCGCTATCAGTGCGATCTGATTAGCGGTCTGCTACCCGCTGAAGAAGCCGATAGCCTCATTAGCGCTTTTGTCAGCGACCTTGAGCGCCTGGCGGCGCTGCTCGACAGCGGTATTAACGACGCAGTGTATGCGGAAGTGGTGGGGCACGGTGAAGTGTGGTCGGCACGCCTGATGTCTGCGGTACTTAATCAACAAGGGCTGCCAGCGGCCTGGCTTGATGCCCGCGAGTTTTTACGCGCTGAACGCGCCGCACAACCGCAGGTTGATGAAGGGCTTTCTTACCCGTTGCTGCAACAGCTGCTGGTGCAACATCCGGGCAAACGTCTGGTGGTGACCGGATTTATCAGCCGCAACAACGCCGGTGAAACGGTGCTGCTGGGGCGTAACGGTTCCGACTATTCCGCGACACAAATCGGTGCGCTGGCGGGTGTTTCTCGCGTAACCATCTGGAGCGACGTCGCCGGGGTATACAGTGCCGACCCGCGTAAAGTGAAAGATGCCTGCCTGCTGCCGTTGCTGCGTCTGGATGAGGCCAGCGAACTGGCGCGCCTGGCGGCTCCCGTTCTTCACGCCCGTACTTTACAGCCGGTTTCTGGCAGCGAAATCGACCTGCAACTGCGCTGTAGCTACACGCCGGATCAAGGTTCCACGCGCATTGAACGCGTGCTGGCCTCCGGTACTGGTGCGCGTATTGTCACCAGCCACGATGATGTCTGTTTGATTGAGTTTCAGGTGCCCGCCAGTCAGGATTTCAAACTGGCGCATAAAGAGATCGACCAAATCCTGAAACGCGCGCAGGTACGCCCGCTGGCGGTTGGCGTACATAACGATCGCCAGTTGCTGCAATTTTGCTACACCTCAGAAGTGGCCGACAGTGCGCTGAAAATCCTCGACGAAGCGGGATTACCTGGCGAACTGCGCCTGCGTCAGGGGCTGGCGCTGGTGGCGATGGTCGGTGCAGGCGTCACCCGTAACCCGCTGCATTGCCACCGCTTCTGGCAGCAACTGAAAGGCCAGCCGGTCGAATTTACCTGGCAGTCCGATGACGGCATCAGCCTGGTGGCAGTACTGCGCACCGGCCCGACCGAAAGCCTGATTCAGGGGCTGCATCAGTCCGTCTTCCGCGCAGAAAAACGCATCGGCCTGGTATTGTTCGGTAAGGGCAATATCGGTTCCCGTTGGCTGGAACTGTTCGCCCGTGAGCAGAGCACGCTTTCGGCACGTACCGGCTTTGAGTTTGTGCTGGCAGGTGTGGTGGACAGCCGCCGCAGCCTGTTGAGCTATGACGGGCTGGACGCCAGCCGCGCGTTAGCCTTCTTCAACGATGAAGCGGTTGAGCAGGATGAAGAGTCGTTGTTCCTGTGGATGCGCGCCCATCCGTATGATGATTTAGTGGTGCTGGACGTTACCGCCAGCCAGCAGCTTGCTGATCAGTATCTTGATTTCGCCAGCCACGGTTTCCACGTTATCAGCGCCAACAAACTGGCGGGAGCCAGCGACAGCAATAAATATCGCCAGATCCACGACGCCTTCGAAAAAACCGGGCGTCACTGGCTGTACAATGCCACCGTCGGTGCGGGCTTGCCGATCAACCACACCGTGCGCGATCTGATCGACAGCGGCGATACTATTTTGTCGATCAGCGGGATCTTCTCCGGCACGCTCTCCTGGCTATTCCTGCAATTCGACGGTAGCGTGCCGTTTACCGAGCTGGTGGATCAGGCGTGGCAGCAGGGCTTAACCGAGCCTGATCCGCGTGACGACCTCTCCGGCAAAGACGTAATGCGCAAGCTGGTAATTCTGGCGCGTGAAGCGGGTTACAACATTGAACCGGACCAGGTACGTGTGGAATCGCTGGTGCCTGCTCATTGCGAAGGCGGCAGCATCGACCATTTCTTTGAAAATGGCGATGAACTTAACGAGCAGATGGTGCAACGGCTGGAAGCGGCCCGCGAAATGGGGCTGGTGCTGCGCTACGTGGCGCGTTTCGATGCCAACGGCAAAGCGCGTGTGGGCGTGGAGGCGGTGCGTGAAGACCATCCGCTGGCATCACTGCTGCCGTGCGATAACGTCTTTGCCATCGAAAGCCGCTGGTATCGCGACAACCCGCTGGTGATCCGTGGGCCTGGCGCGGGGCGCGACGTCACCGCCGGGGCGATTCAGTCGGATATCAACCGGCTGGCACAGTTGTTGTAATTTCAGAAATTTAATAATGCCCGGTACTCATGTTTTCGGGTTTATGGTTTCTAATGAAATATATTGAATTATCATAGGATTAGGCCGGATTAAGCGTTTACGACGAATCCGGCAAGAAGCAATAAGTACATGGTTAGTTTATATTTGCAGTCCGGTTTGCTTTGCATACCGGATTTTCTTTTTCTTACCATCCTGAAGTTTTTTCATCTTCCCTGATTTTTCCTCACCATCATTGGTCATTTTTCGGTTGACGCCCTTCGGCTTTTCCTTCATCTTTACATCTGGACGTCTAAACGGATAGATGTGCACAACACAACATATAACTACAAGCGATTGATGAGGTAAGGTATGAGCTTTTTTCACGCCAGCCAGCGGGATGCCCTGAATCAGAGCCTGGCAGAAGTCCAGGGGCAAATTAACGTTTCGTTCGAGTTTTTCCCGCCGCGTACCAGTGAAATGGAGCAGACCCTGTGGAACTCCATCGATCGCCTTAGCAGCCTGAAACCGAAGTTTGTATCGGTGACCTATGGCGCGAACTCCGGCGAGCGCGACCGTACGCACAGCATTATTAAAGGCATTAAAGATCGCACTGGTCTGGAAGCGGCACCGCATCTTACTTGCATTGATGCGACGCCCGACGAGCTGCGCACCATTGCACGCGACTACTGGAATAACGGTATTCGTCATATCGTGGCGCTGCGTGGCGATCTGCCGCCGGGAAGTGGTAAGCCGGAAATGTATGCTTCTGACCTGGTGACGCTGTTAAAAGAAGTGGCAGATTTCGATATCTCCGTGGCGGCGTATCCGGAGGTTCACCCGGAAGCAAAAAGCGCTCAGGCGGATTTGCTCAACCTGAAACGCAAAGTCGATGCCGGAGCCAACCGCGCGATTACTCAGTTCTTCTTTGATGTCGAAAGCTACCTGCGTTTTCGTGACCGCTGCGTATCGGCGGGTATTGATGTGGAAATTATTCCGGGAATTTTGCCGGTCTCGAACTTTAAACAAGCGAAGAAATTTGCCGATATGACCAACGTGCGTATTCCGGCGTGGATGGCACAAATGTTTGACGGGCTGGACGACGATGCCGAAACCCGCAAACTGGTGGGAGCGAATATTGCCATGGATATGGTGAAGATTTTAAGCCGTGAAGGAGTGAAAGATTTCCACTTCTATACGCTTAACCGCGCTGAAATGAGTTACGCGATTTGCCATACGCTGGGTGTTCGACCTGGTTTATAAATAGTGTGGCTTTTGTGAAAATCACACAGTGATCACAAATTTTAAACAGAGCACAAAATGCTGCCTCGAAATGAGGGCGGGAAAATAAGGTTATCAGCCTTGTTTTCTCCCTCATTACTTGAAGGATATGAACCTAAAACCCTTTTTTATAAAGCATTTGTCCGAATTCGGACATAATCAAAAAAGCTTAATTACGATCAATTTGATCTACATCTCTTTAACCAACAATATGTAAGATCTCAACTATCGCATCCGTGGATTAATTCAATTATAACTTCTCTCTAACGCTGTGTATCGTAACGGTAACACTGTAGAGGGGAGCACATTGATGAGCACGTCAGACGATATTCATAACACCACAGCCACTGGCAAATGCCCGTTCCATCAGGGCGGTCACGACCAGAGCGCGGGGGCGGGCACAACCACTCGCGACTGGTGGCCAAATCAACTCCGTGTTGACCTGTTAAACCAACATTCTAATCGTTCTAACCCACTGGGTGAGGACTTTGACTACCGCAAAGAATTCAGCAAATTAGATTACTACGGCCTGAAAAAAGATCTGAAAGCCCTGCTGACAGAATCTCAGCCGTGGTGGCCTGCCGACTGGGGCAGTTACGCCGGTCTGTTTATTCGTATGGCCTGGCACGGCGCGGGTACTTACCGTTCAATCGATGGACGCGGCGGCGCGGGTCGTGGTCAGCAACGTTTTGCACCGCTGAACTCTTGGCCGGATAACGTAAGCCTCGATAAAGCGCGTCGCCTGTTGTGGCCAATCAAACAGAAATATGGTCAGAAAATCTCCTGGGCCGACCTGTTTATCCTCGCAGGTAACGTGGCGCTGGAAAACTCCGGCTTCCGTACCTTCGGTTTTGGTGCCGGTCGTGAAGACGTCTGGGAACCGGATCTGGATGTTAACTGGGGTGATGAAAAAGCCTGGCTGACTCACCGTCATCCGGAAGCGCTGGCGAAAGCACCGCTGGGTGCAACCGAGATGGGCCTGATTTACGTTAACCCGGAAGGCCCGGACCACAGCGGCGAACCGCTTTCTGCGGCAGCAGCTATCCGCGCGACCTTCGGCAACATGGGCATGAACGACGAAGAAACCGTGGCGCTGATTGCGGGTGGTCATACGCTGGGTAAAACCCACGGTGCCGGTCCGACATCAAATGTAGGTCCTGATCCAGAAGCTGCACCGATTGAAGAACAAGGTTTAGGCTGGGCGAGCACTTACGGCAGCGGCGTTGGCGCAGATGCCATTACCTCTGGTCTGGAAGTTGTCTGGACCCAGACGCCGACCCAGTGGAGCAACTATTTCTTCGAGAACCTGTTCAAATATGAGTGGGTACAGACCCGCAGTCCGGCTGGCGCAATCCAGTTCGAAGCGGTAGACGCACCGGAAATTATCCCGGATCCGTTCGATCCGTCGAAGAAACGTAAACCGACGATGCTGGTGACCGACCTGACGCTGCGTTTTGATCCTGAGTTCGAGAAGATCTCTCGTCGTTTCCTCAACGATCCGCAGGCGTTCAACGAAGCCTTTGCCCGTGCCTGGTTCAAACTGACGCACAGGGATATGGGGCCGAAATCTCGTTACATCGGACCGGAAGTACCGAAAGAAGATCTGATCTGGCAAGATCCGCTGCCGCAGCCGATCTACAACCCGACCGAGCAGGACATTATCGATCTGAAATTCGCGATTGCGGATTCTGGTCTGTCTGTTAGTGAGCTGGTATCGGTGGCCTGGGCATCTGCTTCTACCTTCCGTGGTGGCGACAAACGCGGTGGTGCCAACGGTGCGCGTCTGGCATTAATGCCGCAGCGCGACTGGGATGTGAACGCCGCAGCCGTTCGTGCTCTGCCTGTTCTGGAGAAAATCCAGAAAGAGTCTGGTAAAGCCTCGCTGGCGGATATCATCGTGCTGGCTGGTGTGGTTGGTGTTGAGAAAGCCGCAAGCGCCGCAGGTTTGAGCATTCATGTACCGTTTGCGCCGGGTCGCGTTGATGCGCGTCAGGATCAGACTGACATTGAGATGTTTGAGCTGCTGGAGCCAATTGCTGACGGTTTCCGTAACTATCGCGCTCGTCTGGACGTTTCCACCACCGAGTCACTGCTGATCGACAAAGCACAGCAACTGACGCTGACCGCGCCGGAAATGACTGCGCTGGTGGGCGGGATGCGTGTACTGGGTGCCAACTTCGATGGCAGCAAAAACGGCGTCTTCACTGACCGCGTTGGCGTATTGAGCAATGACTTCTTCGTGAACTTGCTGGATATGCGTTACGAGTGGAAAGCGACCGACGAATCGAAAGAGCTGTTTGAAGGCCGTGACCGCGAAACCGGCGAAGTGAAATACACTGCCAGCCGTGCGGATCTGGTATTTGGTTCTAACTCTGTCCTGCGTGCGGTGGCTGAAGTTTACGCCAGCAGCGATGCTCACGAGAAGTTTGTTAAAGACTTCGTGGCGGCATGGGTGAAAGTGATGAACCTCGACCGTTTCGACCTGCTGTAATCTGACCTTCTTCAGCGACTGCCTTTCAGGCAGTCGCTGAAGTTTCTTTACCGGCGTATAGTGTCCACAGGAAAACTACACACTGGATCTCTCATGTCTGTCGCAGGAAAGAGCAACCCACTGGCAATCAGTGGCCTGGTTGTGCTCACACTTATCTGGAGTTATAGCTGGATTTTCATGAAGCAAGTCACCAGCTACATCGGTGCCTTCGACTTTACCGCCTTACGCTGCATTTTCGGCGCTCTCGTTTTATTCATCGTCCTTTTATTACGTGGTCGCGGAATGCGCCCGACACCGTTTAAATACACCTTAGCCATTGCCCTGTTACAAACCTGCGGGATGGTTGGCCTGGCGCAGTGGGCGCTGGTCAGCGGCGGAGCGGGGAAGGTGGCGATCCTAAGCTATACCATGCCGTTCTGGGTGGTGATTTTCGCCGCGTTGTTTCTCGGTGAACGCCTGCGACGTGGGCAATATTTCGCGATACTGATTGCCGCTTTCGGCTTATTTTTGGTGTTGCAGCCGTGGCAACTCGATTTCTCTTCGATGAAAAGTGCCATGCTGGCAATCCTCTCCGGCGTCAGTTGGGGGGCGAGCGCGATTGTTGCTAAACGTCTGTATGCCCGTCATCCGCGCGTGGATTTATTGTCGTTAACATCCTGGCAGATGCTCTATGCGGCGCTGGTGATGAGTGTGGTCGCTTTACTGGTGCCGCAACGTGAAATTGACTGGCAGCCCACCGTGTTCTGGGCGCTGGCCTACAGTGCGATTCTGGCGACGGCGCTGGCGTGGAGCTTATGGTTGTTTGTATTGAAAAACTTGCCTGCCAGTATTGCCAGCTTAAGCACGCTGGCCGTTCCCGTTTGCGGCGTACTCTTTTCCTGGTGGCTGCTCGGTGAGAATCCGGGGGCCGTTGAAGGTAGCGGTATTGTGCTGATTGTGCTGGCACTGGCGCTGGTGAGCCGTAAGAAAAAAGAAGCTGTCAGTGTAAAAAGCATCTGAATTTTTTCTTCATGTGGGGCGATCGCTTATTTAACAAAATAACGATAATGCCCCACCATCCGCCAGCTAAACAGCACATCTTCTTCCTGCGCGCCTGCGCCAATGTTATGTATCACCAGCGGCGTACCGTCGCGGGCGAAGCCATCTGACACCACCCCAATATGTGCCAGTCCGTTATCCAGTCGCCAGGAGACAATATCGCCCGCTTGATAGTCACTGGGGTTCTTGCTGATGGGGCGTGTTTTATCGTGGCGGGTAAACCAGGTTTCCAGATTAGGCACCCGACGGTGATCGATGTTGCTGTCCGGGCGCTTTAACTGCCATTTTTGCGGGTACTCGGCAAAATTCTTCGCCATATCTTCGTGCACCAGTTTCTGCAAATCGACCTTCTGGCTGCGCAATGCACGGATCACCACATCGGAACATACCCCGCGTTCTTGCGGGACATCACCGCCAGGATAGGTAAGCTGCATATACGCCGGATCGTAAAATAGCGTGCTGCCGATTTGCTGTCTGGCACCGTCTGCGATGGCAAGGTTGGTATTGGCCTGGATTTGTACCACGGTTGGTGGAACGGCGGGAGATTTTAAGGAGTGGCTGGTAAATGCCGTTAGCAGGCTGAGCAGCGCCAGTGAAGCTTTCATCTGGTTCGTCCGTGAAAATAAGAGTCACAGATTCGACCTTCCGGGCTAACGATTGTTCTGTGGAGAAAATGTCCAGAAGCGGATAAAAAACTCCTGAACAACGTGGGAGTTTCAGATTACTGGCACAGAGTGCCGGATGCGGAGTGAACGCCTTATCCGGCCTACAAAAGCACGCATATTCAATATATTGCAGAGATTTCGTAGGCTTGATAAACGTAGCGCATCAGGCAATTTTGCGTTCAAACTCCCGGACAAGCCGGGAGTTTGGAGTAGGTTATTCCCACTCTTGCAGGAAACGCTGACCGTACTGGTCGGCTACCAGCAGAGCGGCGTAAACCTGATCTGGCGTCGCGCCGCCAGGCATGTTGTGAATGGTTTCACCTTCTGCACATGCCGCTTCTGCCACAATTCGCATTTTCGCCGGGACATCTTCTTTAATATCCAGTTGAGCGAGAGTTATTGGCAAACCTACCGCATGGCTAAGTGCAGCTACGGTTTCGATTTCCTCAACCGGTGCGTTTTCCAGAACCAGCTGCGTCAGCGTACCAAATGCCACTTTTTCACCGTGATAATAGTGATGCGCGTCCGGGATAGCGGTCAGGCCGTTATGCACCGCGTGAGCCGCCGCCAGCCCGCCGCTTTCAAAACCAACGCCGCTCAAATAGGTGTTCGCTTCAATCACGCGCTCCAGCGCCGGGGTTACTACATGCTGTTCGGCGGCAAGCATCGCTTTTTCGCCTTCTTCCAGCAGGGTGTTGTAGCACAGTTCAGCCAGTGCCAGCGCCGCCTGGGTGCACTTGCCGCCCGCCATGGTGGTCGCGCCGCTACGAGAGCAAGCACGCGCTTCAAACCAGGTTGCCAGCGCATCGCCGATACCCGCTGCTAACAGACGTGCAGGTGCGCCCGCGACGATTTTGGTGTCGACAATGACCATATTCGGGTTATTTGGCAACAGCAGATAGCGGTCAAACTCACCCTCATCGGTGTAGATAACAGACAATGCGCTGCACGGTGCATCGGTAGAGGCGATAGTCGGTGCGATCGCTACCGGAACACCCATGAAATGTGCCAGTGCTTTGGCAGTATCGAGGGTTTTTCCGCCACCGATACCGAGAATTGCGCCACACTGCGCAGTCTCCGCGATGCCACGCAGACGGTCGATCTCATTTTGCGAACATTCACCGCCAAACGGCGCAATTTCTACTACCAGTCCAGCATCTTTAAAGCTTTTCTCGACAGTGGATTGAGCAAAACCTAAAACAAATTTGTCACCCACCACTAACCAGCGTTCTGCCAGCGGCTTCAGGTATTCGCCCAGACGATTAATCACATCAGCGCCCTGGATGTATTTACCCGGTGATTGAATAATGCGGTCCATAATTGCTCCTTTAGAGATGAGTAGTGCCAAATGCGGCATTCCAGTCGTGTTCGAACTTCTCTATAGCTGACTCTACCGCAGGGGTGTTGAGCATTTGTTGCGCTACATCTAAGGGCAGGGTGATGGATTCACATCCTGCCAGTAAACAGTCCAGCGCCTGACGCGGCGTTTTAAAGCTGGCCGCCAGCACCATGCTTTCTGGTGCGTGCATTTCTAACAGCGCTTGCAGCTCCTGAACCGTACGAATGCCGTCCCCGCCCTGGGCATCTACGCGGTTAACATACGGAGCAACGTATTTTGCCCCTGCCAGCGCGGCCAGTAACCCTTGTGCAGCACTGTACACTGCGGTGCCAAGCGTAGTAATACCCTCTTTTTTCAGCATCTTAATGGCGGCCAGACCTTCGGAAGTCACCGGGATTTTCACCACAATGCCCGGAATGGCGTCGCGCAGGCGCTTCGCTTCTTCCACCATACCCTGCGCGTCACGACTCATAGTCTGAGCAAACAGAATGCCCTCATCACCAATCGCTTTTTGCAGACGCGGCAGAACTTCCCATATGGACTCCTTGCTGGCAGCGATAATGCTCGGGTTAGTTGTCACCCCGGCAATGGGGAATATGCGTGCCAGACGTTCGACTTCTGCGACGTTAGCGGTGTCCAGATACAGTTCCATGATGTTTCCTTTTACAGTTCCAGTTCATGTTGCAGCAGGCTGGCGATAGCGTCGGCAGAGGCGGCGTTAACCAGCGCGTTACGGAATTCTTCGTGCATGATGCGGCGAGCGAGGCGCGAGAAAATGCGCATGTGCTGATCGCCCGCAGCGTGTTTGTTCAGGGTTAACATAATGATGAATTGCGCTTCATCATCGCCCCAGCGCACCGGCGCTTGCAGACGCGCCACGCTGATGGTGGATTGCTCAATGTGTTCTGATTTGCTGTGTGGAATGGCAAAACTAAAGCCCAGACCGGTAGAGAAAACGGCCTCGCGCGCCCATAAGTCGGCTTCCAGTTTACGCGGATAGCGGCAGCGGCCCGCCAGCAGCAGGTTATCGGTCATGCCTTTGAGCACTTCTTCTTTGCTGCGCCAGTCACTTTCCAGCGTGATGCACTCGGCGGTGACCAGCGGTGCGTCCTGTTGGGTCATGCGGAATTGCGCCAGCAGGTGTTCCACTTCCAGCGAAGTACGGCAGGCCATTGCCTGGTTGAGCAACTTGCGGCACTCACGGCTATCAAGTTGCGCCATCCGCGCTTTCGCCGCCGGAATTGATGGTGCGCTCATGCTGAGTTCATCCAGCCCTAAGCCGACCAGCAACGGCAGCACGGAACCTTTCGCTCCCAGCTCACCGCACAGACCAATCCATTTGCCCTGGCGATGCACCGCCTGCACGGCGTAATCGAGCGCCCGCAAGAATGCCGGATTCAGGCTGTTGTAGTGACGAGTAACCTTAGCGTTATCGCGATCCACTGCCAGCAGATATTGCGTCAGGTCATTACTACCAATACTAAAGAAATCAATCTCTTCGCAGCATTGATCGATGATGAACATCACCGACGGTACTTCCAGCATAATGCCAAGCTGGATCTTCTCATCAAACGGAATGTGTTCGTTACGCAGTTGCTGTTTGGCTTCCGCCAGTTTTTCTTTCACCCATAAGATCTCTTCCATTGAGGAGATCATCGGGATCATGATTTTCAGGCTGCCGTGAGCGGAGGCGCGCAGGATCGACCGTAGTTGTGTGGTGAACAGCGAGGCGTATTCTTCATAAATACGCACAGCGCGATAACCGAGGAACGGGTTAGCTTCTGCCGGAATGTTCAGATAATCAACGGGTTTGTCGCCGCCAATGTCCATAGTGCGCACAATAATGCTGCGTCCGTTGGCAGACTCCAGCGCCTGACAAAAAATGTTGTACAGCTCGCTTTCGCCCGGTGCACTGGTGCGATCCATATAGAGCATTTCAGTGCGGAACAAACCAACGCCTTCCGCACCATTGCCGAATGCGGCCTGCGCTTCCACGGAGTGAGCGATGTTAGCGGCAATTTCAATGCGGATACCGTCAGCGGTACGGGCTTGTTGGGTCAGCCAGACACGCTGTTGCTCACGCAGGGCGTCCTGTACGCGGGCTTCTTGCTGATAATAACGAGCTACGGCTTCTCCTGGCTCAACCACAATCGCCCCAGCGTTGCCGTCGATATAAATCGTTTGATGCTGCCACGGAGTAAGGGCATCAATATCTACACCAACCAGTGTCGGAATGTTGAACGAACGGGCAAGAATTACGGTATGTGAGGTGGTGCCGCCACTTTTCAGTAACAGACCTTTGAGGTGATTTTTATCCAGTTCGAGGAACTGGCTGGGAGTCAGTTCATCAGCCATACAAATGGCGGGCTGCGTCAGTTTGCCCGGTGCCGGGAAGCGTTGCTCACCGTAGATTTGCTGGAGTAACTGGAAGCAGACGTCGCGTACGTCCAGGGCACGTTCTTGCAGGTAGCTGCTGCTGGAACGGGCGAACTCTTCGCAAAAGTGATTCGCACTGGTGACAATCGCTTCGGCGCAGCTTAATCCGGCGCTGACGCCTGCCAGTAAATGTTCGCGCAGGGAAGTATCGCCAGCCAGGGATCGGTGCGCTTCCAGAATCGCGCTGGTGGCACCGTCGCTATCCAGCAGACGAAACTCAATGTTTTTCAGTACCAGCGTCAGGCCGTTTTCCAGTGCGGATTGCTCGGCGTCAACGCCTTTGGCTGCGGGAAGATTACCCAGCGCATTGAGATCTAAAGAAGAGATCGGCGTCAGAATGCCGCCTGCACTACCGCTGCACACGGTGCGGGCGCGGATAATTTGCGGATTCAGATTGGTCAGTGAAACCGGCAGTGGTTCCAGTTCGTCAGATTTAACTTCCGCCAGCGGCGCATCGCAGTGGGGGAATTCATCGCGCAGCCATTGGCTTAAACGCTGGTGCGCTTCCTGTTCGTCGGCCCCGGAAATCAGTAACTGGCAGTTATCGCCCGCCAGCGTATCGGTGCCAATCAGCGCAAGGGCGCTTTTGGCGTTGCCCTTGCGGTCAGTGCGCAGGTTATGCCACTCAATTTGTGATGAAAAAGTATTACACAGCGTTTCAACGTGGCTTGCCGGACGTGCATGTACGCCGTTAGGTAGCTCACAAATAAATTCCACAATCAGGGCCATTGCCTCTCTCCCGGTACGGTTTTCTGTTTACAGGATAAGAGCGCACGGCAACGGCCTGCCATGTGACAAATCTGCCAAAAGCTGGACAAATGTAATGTAACCGTCAATTTGCGACGCGTCTCACAAGACGCTGTTTTGCGGCATGCTTCCGGTTTATCGCAAGTTATGAGGCGGATCGCATTTTTGTACTGATATTACAAAAGTCCAGTAAATGGCCTTTTTATCCACTGTTTGCTCCGCCTGCGATTGCCTATTGTTTCCTCCATCAAAAATATGGACATGGGCTTTCGCAAGCCCGGGAGCAGCTTATGAATGAGTTGGTGCAGATCCTGAAAAATACCCGTCAGCATTTAATGACGGGCGTTTCACACATGATTCCCTTCGTGGTATCGGGCGGTATTTTGCTGGCGGTTTCCGTCATGTTGTATGGCAAAGGCGCAGTGCCGGATGCCGTAGCCGATCCGAATCTGAAAAAACTGTTTGATATCGGCGTTGCAGGTTTGACGCTGATGGTGCCTTTCCTCGCCGCTTACATCGGTTACTCCATTGCAGAGCGTTCTGCGCTGGCTCCGTGCGCTATCGGTGCCTGGGTTGGTAACAGCTTTGGTGCGGGCTTCTTTGGTGCACTGATCGCCGGGATTATCGGCGGCATCGTGGTGCATTACCTGAAGAAAATTCCGGTGCATAAAGTTCTGCGCTCGGTGATGCCTATCTTCATTATTCCTATCGTCGGCACACTGATTACCGCAGGCATCATGATGTGGGGCTTGGGCGAGCCTGTAGGGGCGTTGACCAACAGCCTGACTCAGTGGCTTCAGGGGATGCAGCAGGGCAGCATTGTTATGCTGGCGGTGATCATGGGTCTGATGCTGGCGTTCGATATGGGCGGTCCGGTTAACAAAGTGGCCTATGCCTTCATGCTGATTTGCGTTGCTCAGGGTGTTTATACCGTGGTGGCCATCGCTGCCGTGGGTATTTGTATCCCGCCGCTGGGGATGGGGCTGGCGACGCTGATTGGTCGTAAAAATTTCTCCGCAGAAGAGCGCGAAACCGGCAAAGCGGCACTGGTGATGGGCTGTGTTGGCGTTACTGAAGGGGCGATTCCTTTCGCCGCTGCCGATCCGCTGCGTGTCATTCCTTCCATCATGGTCGGTTCAGTTTGTGGTGCAGTAACTGCGGCGCTGGTCGGTGCGCAGTGCTATGCAGGCTGGGGTGGTCTGATTGTGCTGCCGGTGGTTGAAGGCAAGCTGGGTTATATCGCAGCAGTGGCTGTCGGAGCAGTGGTGACGGCTGTTTGTGTGAACGTGCTGAAAAGTCTGGCGCGTAAAAATGGGTCTTCGACTGATGAAAAAGAAGACGACCTGGATTTGGATTTTGAAATTAATTAATTGAGGAACGAGCCATGACGAAAATTATTGCAGTAACCGCATGTCCTTCAGGTGTTGCCCATACCTATATGGCAGCAGAGGCGCTGGAAAGTGCCGCGAAAGCGAAAGGCTGGGAAGTGAAAGTAGAAACCCAGGGGTCAATTGGTCTGGAAAATGAACTGACTGCGGAAGATGTGGCGAGCGCTGATATGGTGATTCTGACCAAAGATATCGGCATCAAGTTTGAAGAGCGTTTTGCTGGCAAGACCATCGTGCGCGTCAACATCAGCGATGCAGTAAAACGTGCTGACGCCATTATGAGCAAAATTGAAGCTCACCTGGCGCAAACCGCTTAAGTTCTTCTCCCGCTCGCAAGGGCGGGTTCGCTTTCCCACAGGAGTTCCTCATGACGAATCGTATCTCTCGCCTCAAAACTGCACTGTTTGCCAATACCCGTGAAATCTCGCTGGAGCGGGCGCTGCTTTATACCGCCAGCCATCGGCAAACCGAAGGCGAACCGGTGATATTGCGCCGGGCGAAAGCAACAGCGTATATCCTTGAACATGTTGAAATTTCGATTCGTGATGAAGAACTGATTGCCGGTAACCGCACCGTAAAACCGCGCGCTGGGATTATGTCGCCGGAAATGGACCCTTACTGGCTGCTGAAAGAGCTGGATCAATTCCCGACGCGTCCGCAGGACCGCTTTGCTATCAGTGAAGAAGATAAACGTATCTACCGTGAAGAGTTGTTCCCGTACTGGGAAAAACGTTCGATGAAAGATTTCATCAACGGGCAGATGACAGATGAAGTAAAAGCCGCGACCAGCACGCAGATTTTCAGCATCAACCAGACAGATAAAGGCCAGGGGCACATTATTATTGATTACCCACGCCTGCTGAATCACGGGCTGGGGGAGCTGGTGGCGCAGATGCAGCAACATTGTCAGCAACAGCCGGAGAATCACTTTTATCAGGCCGCGCTGTTACTGCTGGAAGCCTCGCAGAAACACATTCTGCGTTACGCTGAACTGGCGGAAACAATGGCGGCAAACTGCACAGATGCCCAGCGTCGCGAAGAACTGCTGACTATTGCGGAGATCTCCCGCCATAACGCCGAACATAAGCCGCAGACGTTCTGGCAGGCGTGCCAGTTATTCTGGTACATGAACATCATTCTGCAATACGAATCCAACGCCAGTTCGCTATCGTTGGGGCGCTTCGACCAGTATATGTTGCCGTTCTATCAGGCATCTTTAACCCAGGGCGAAGATCCGGCGTTCCTGAAAGAACTACTCGAATCTTTATGGGTGAAATGCAACGACATCGTGCTGTTGCGCTCCACCAGTAGCGCGCGTTATTTCGCCGGTTTCCCGACCGGCTATACCGCACTGCTCGGCGGGTTAACCGAGAACGGACGTAGCGCGGTGAACGTGCTTTCGTTCCTTTGCCTTGACGCCTATCAAAGCGTGCAATTACCGCAACCGAACCTCGGCGTGCGCACTAACGCCTTGATCGACACGCCGTTCCTGATGAAAACCGCCGAAACCATTCGCCTCGGCACCGGTATTCCGCAAATCTTTAACGATGAAGTGGTGGTGCCAGCGTTCCTCAACCGTGGCGTTTCGCTGGAAGATGCGCGCGACTATTCCGTAGTGGGCTGTGTGGAATTATCTATTCCCGGCAGAACCTACGGCTTGCATGACATCGCGATGTTTAATCTGCTGAAAGTGATGGAAATCTGCCTGTATGAAAATGAAGGCAATGCTGAGCTGACTTATGAAGGTTTACTGGAGCAGATCCGCGCCAAGATCAGCCACTACATCACCCTGATGGTTGAGGGCAGCAATATTTGTGATATCGGCCATCGCGACTGGGCACCTGTACCGCTGCTCTCGTCTTTTATCAGCGATTGTCTGGAAAAAGGCCGCGATATTACCGATGGCGGCGCGCGTTATAACTTCTCCGGCGTACAGGGGATCGGTATCGCCAACCTGAGCGATTCTCTCCATGCGTTGAAAGGGATGGTTTTTGAGCAACAGCGTTTAAGTTTTGACGAATTGCTGTCGGTATTAAAAGCCAACTTTGCAACGCCAGAAGGCGAAAAAGTCCGTGCTCGCTTAATTAACCGCTTCGAGAAATACGGTAACGATATCGACGAGGTGGATAACATCAGCGCCGAACTGTTACGCCACTACTGCAAAGAAGTGGAAAAATACCAGAACCCGCGCGGCGGTTACTTCACGCCGGGATCGTATACCGTTTCTGCTCACGTCCCGTTGGGATCGGTGGTTGGCGCGACGCCAGACGGTCGTTTTGCCGGGGAACAACTGGCAGACGGCGGCTTGTCACCTATGCTGGGCCAGGACGCACAAGGGCCAACAGCGGTACTGAAGTCAGTCAGTAAGCTCGATAACACGCTGCTGTCTAACGGTACGTTGCTGAACGTGAAATTCACTCCGGCGACCCTGGAAGGTGAAGCGGGATTACGCAAACTGGCCGACTTCTTACGGGCGTTTACCCAGCTTAAGTTGCAGCATATTCAGTTTAACGTGGTGAACGCCGACACGTTGCGGGAAGCGCAACAGCGCCCACAAGATTATGCCGGGCTGGTGGTGCGCGTTGCCGGATACAGCGCCTTCTTTGTCGAACTGTCGAAGGAGATCCAGGATGACATCATCCGCCGGACAGCGCATCAGCTGTAACGTTGTGGAAACGCGCCGCGATGATGTGGCGCGCATTTTCAACATTCAGCGTTATTCACTGAATGACGGCGAGGGCATTCGTACGGTGGTCTTTTTTAAAGGCTGTCCGCATCTTTGCCCGTGGTGTGCTAATCCGGAGTCGATCTCCGGCAAAATCCAGACGGTACGCAGAGAGGTGAAATGTCTGCACTGTGCGAAATGTTTGCGTGATGCGGATGAATGCCCCTCCGGGGCGTTTGAACGGATTGGCCGCGATATCAGCCTTGACGCGCTGGAACGGGAAGTGATGAAAGATGACATTTTCTTTCGCACGTCCGGCGGCGGCGTCACGCTTTCTGGCGGCGAAGTGTTAATGCAGGCGGAGTTTGCTACCCGTTTTTTACAGCGGCTGCGGTTGTGGGGCGTGTCATGCGCCATTGAAACTGCCGGAGACGCGCCAGCCAGCAAGCTATTACCACTGGCGAAATTGTGCGATGAAGTGCTGTTCGATTTAAAAATTATGGACGCGACTCAGGCGCGGGATGTGGTGAAGATGAACCTGCCACGCGTGCTGGAGAATCTGCGTTTGCTGGTGAGTGAGGGTGTCAACGTGATCCCGCGTTTACCGTTGATCCCTGGTTTCACGCTCAGCCGGGAGAATATGCAGCAGGCGCTGGATGTACTGATCCCGCTGAAAATCAGGCAGATCCATCTGTTACCGTTTCATCAGTACGGCGAACCGAAATACCGCCTGCTGGGGAAAACATGGTCGATGAAAGAGGTGCCTGCGCCGTCGTCAGCCGATGTGACAACGATGCGCGAAATGGCAGAACGGGCCGGATTTCAGGTTACCGTGGGAGGTTAAAATGGCATACCTGGTGGCAGTAACCGCCTGCGTAAGCGGCGTGGCGCATACTTATATGGCGGCGGAACGGCTGGAAAAGTTGTGCCAGTTAGAGAAGTGGGGCGTCAGCATTGAAACTCAGGGCGCGCTGGGAACGGAGAATCGTTTAGCGGACGAGGATATCCGTCGGGCGGATGTTGCTCTGTTGATTACGGATATCGAGCTTGCCGGTGCCGAGCGATTTGAACATTGCCGCTATGTGCAATGCAGCATCTACGCATTCCTGCGTGAGCCGCAGCGGGTAATGAGCGCGGTGCGCAAAGTGCTTTCTGCGCCGCAGCAAACCCATCTTATTCTGGAGTAGTCGGTTTTTCTGTCAGTTGGCTGTGGTACTGCCGGCGATATTCCGACGGCGAGCGTTCGGTGTTTTTACGAAACAGACGGCAGAAGTAGTTGCTGTCGACAAAGCCGCAGGCGTGCGCCACTTCTTTTACCTTCAGGTCATAGCCTTTCAATAACGTCTTAGCGTGCTCCAGTCGCGTGTGATTCAGGTATTCGTTAAAACCAATGGCCCCCGTTTTTTGAAACAGGTGCGAGAGATAGTTTGGTGAAATATAGAATGCCTGTGCGACAGATTCGCGGGTAAGCGCGGAGGCATAGCGTTCGTCGATATAATCGCGAATAGCTTCAAATAGTGCCTGGCTGCGTGAGGCGGTCTGGATTTGGCTGCCGAGCAAATCGCGGCAGTGGCTAAGCAGGCTGGCTACGATAAGCCTTGCCGTTTGCTGCTCCTGCGGCTGCATTTGCATTTCATTGAGCGTTTGTAGCAGAAAAGAACCTATACGTGGGCCGCGTCGGGCGACGTGTTGCTTCGCCAGATTTTGATATTGTTTGCCATCCCATTGCACGACGCTGAAGCCGAGTTGCTGTTTGCCAAACAGCACGCTAAAGGTAGTAGCGGGGGCTTGCCATTGTGGAAAATTCCAGCCACCAGCGGGAACGTACAGCACATCGCCGGGAACTAACGTTGCTCCAGCGCCGGTATCAACAAACTCACCTTCCAGCACTATTTCCAGCCGTGGAAAATCGACCTGATACGCAAGATCGGGCGCCGGACCGTTACTGCTGGCAAAGTAAATCTGGCGCAGGGACAGCGGGCCGTTGATCAGGCGGGAGAGCAGATAGCTGACGTCGTGATACATGTTATTCCCTTAGGTATGTAGACGGGAAAACAGTAACTGGCATTATTAAAAAAGGCCACCTGAAAAGTGTGGCCTGAGGGGAGTTCGATGTAAACATTGCGGCAGTATCGCATCCGGCAAATAGCGCCAGACGCGATACAAAGGTCATTTACTGATTACCTACCTGGTCGCCATACGGCAGAGTGTCGTAATCGATCAGCGCGTTTTTCTTGTACGGGTTACCAATCCAGCGGGTAGTTTCTTTGAACTGCGGATTCACCACTGAACGGGTTGGATCGTAACCGTCGTAAGATAAGCCCGCCAAATCTGACCAGGTGTGGATCAGTTCCGCCAGGCTGTATTTACGATCGACATCCTGTGAGAAATCACGGGGATGAGTCGCTTGCCATTTTTCCGACGTCCACAGCAGGAACGGAATGGTGTACATGTGGCGCGTCGGGTTGTCTTCGTTACGCCCCTGAGTTTTGTGCGGCGGCGTGTCGTAAACCTCTTCACCGTGGTCAGAGAAGTAAACCAGGAATCCGTTCGGGTCTGCCGCTTTAAAGTCTTTAATCAGGCTGGCAACCACATGATCGTTATACAGGTTAGCGTTGTCATAATCGTTATATGATTCCAGCTCTTCTGCGCTTAATCCTGGCGGAACATGATCGGTATTGCCATCAAACTTGCCCTGATTTTCCGGGTAGCGGTATTTGTATTTGATATGCGTACCCAGCAGATGAACGATGATCAGTTTCTTCGGCGCAGGGTCATTCAGCACATCCTGGAACGGCTTCAGCACGTTGGTGTCGTATTCACGCGCACTCTGCGTACGTTGCTGGTTCATGTAGTACTGCTTGTCGGTCTGGCGCGAAAATACCGTCAGCATGGTATTGCGGGCGGTCATCGTCTGCTGGTTGGTGATCCAGAAGGTTTTATAACCCGCCTGTTTCATCATGTTCATCAGCGACGGCTGCGTCAGATACAGATCCGGGTTCTTTTCATTGGCAAAGGTCAGCGCCTGTTGCAGGATTTCAATGGTGTACGGACGAGACGTAACTACGTTATTAAACACGGTCAGATTCGGATCGGTTTTATGCAGCGCATCCAGCTCCGGCGTGGTTTCACGCGGATAACCGTACAGACTCATGCGTCCGCGCTGGGTCGACTCGCCAATCACCAGCACTAAAGTGCGCGGTTCGTTACCCGATTCATCTTTGAAATTAGCCAGTGGCGGCAAGGCATTATTTTCATTCAGTAACTTTGTTAGCGAGTTTAGTTGCTGACGATACTGATAATAGCCGGTCAGGAATTGCCACGGTGCGGCAGGCTCCATACGCGAGGCCAGGTTATCCAACGTTTTCTCAAACGGCTTGTTTTTGATAAACGTATTCATGGCGATCGGATGCAGAATCAAGCCATAAAGCAGGGCAAAAGAGACAATATAACGCCACGGCTTTGGAATATAGACCGGGCGCAGACGTGTCCACAGCAGAACTGCCATTGCCGTATAGGCCAGCGCGATAAGCACAATTTTCAGGCTGAAATACTGGCTTAAATACTCGCTGGCTTCGTTGGTGTTGGTTTCGAACATCACAAACAGAACGCTCTGCGAGAACTCCTGACCGTAGATGACGTAGTAGCACAGCGCCGCCAGAGAGGCCGCCCATAGCACCACGCCGATTACTGCGGCAATAATTTTAATCCGCTTCGGAAAGAGGAATACCGGGATCAACCACAGCGAACTGAATAACAGCGAGTCGCGAATGCCGTTAGTGCCACTATAACCACTGATGTAAATAATGGCCTGTAGCAGAGTAGAGAAAAACCAAAAGTAGAGCAGTGCCCAACCCAGGGCTTTCCAGCTAAAAAGGGGTTTAGCCTGGACTTCTGTGGAATGCATAGTAAGAACCTGTCTTGAAAAAAATATCGCCGAATGTAACGACAATTCCTTAAGGATATCTGAAGGTATATTCAGAATTTGAATAAAATGCAGACAGAAATATATTGAAAACGAGGGTGTTAGAACAGAAGTATTTCAGAAAACCCTCGCGCAAAAGCACGAGGGTTTGCAGAAGAGGAAGATTAGCCGGTATTACGCATACCTGCCGCAATCCCGGCAATAGTGACCATTAACGCTTGTTCGACGCGAGGATCCGGTTCCTGGCCTTCTTTTTCTGCCTGGCGGGAGCGGTGCAGTAACTCGGCCTGCAATACGTTCAGCGGGTCGGTGTAAATATTCCGTAGCTGAATAGACTCTGCAATCCACGGCAGATCGGCCATTAGATGGGAATCGTTGGCAATCGCCAGCACCACTTTGATGTCTTCTTCTTGCAGGTTGCGTAACTCTTTACCTAACGGCCACAGTGCTTTGTCTACCAGGCGTTGGTCATAGTATTCCGCCAGCCACAGGTCTGCTTTGGCGAAGACCATCTCCAGCATGCCGAGACGCGTCGAGAAGAATGGCCAATCGCGGCACATGGCTTCCAGCTCGCTCTGTTTGCCATCTTCGACCACTTTTTGCAGCGCCGTACCTGCACCCAGCCAGGCGGGGAGCATCAGGCGGTTTTGCGTCCAGGCAAAAATCCACGGTATGGCGCGCAGCGACTCGACGCCGCCGGTTGGGCGACGTTTCGCCGGACGTGAACCCAACGGCAGTTTGCCCAATTCTTGTTCCGGCGTAGCGGAGCGGAAGTAAGGCACAAAATCTTTGTTTTCACGTACGTAGCCACGGTAGAGATCGCAGGAGATGACTGACAGTTCATCCATAATGCGACGCCAGCTCTCTTTCGGCTCAGGTGGTGGCAGCAGGTTGGCTTCCAGAATCGCCCCGGTGTACAGCGACAGGCTGCTGACGGTGATTTCTGGCAGACCATATTTAAAGCGGATCATCTCGCCCTGTTCAGTCACGCGCAGGCCACCTTTCAGGCTTCCTGGCGGTTGTGACAGCAGCGCCGCATGAGCAGGTGCGCCGCCGCGACCAATGGAACCGCCGCGACCGTGGAACAACGTCAGCTCAATACCCGCTTTTTCGCAGGTTTTGATTAATGCATCCTGTGCCTGATATTGCGCCCAGGAAGCTGCCATCACTCCCGCATCTTTTGCTGAGTCGGAATAGCCAATCATCACCATCTGTTTGCCCTGAATCAGGCCACGATACCAGTCAATATTGAGCAGCTGGGTCATGACATCGTTGGCGTTGTTCAGATCATCGAGGGTTTCAAACAGCGGAGCAACCGGCATCGCAAACCCGATACCCGCTTCTTTCAGCAGCAGGTGGACAGCCAGTACGTCGGACGGCGTTTTCGCCATCGAGATCACGTAGGCGGCAATGGAGCCTTGCGGCGCTTCGGCAATCACCTGGCAGGTATCGAGCACTTCGCGCGTTTCGGCGCTTGGTTGCCAGTTGCGCGGCAGAAGCGGACGTTTGGAGTTCAGTTCGCGGATCAGGAACGCCTGTTTGTCGGCCTCTGACCAGCTTTCGTAGTCGCCGATACCGAGGTAGCGGGTCAGCTCGCCCAGCGCTTCGGTATGGCGGGTGCTCTCCTGACGGATATCAATACGGACCAGCGGTACGCCGAAACATTTCACGCGGCGCAGGGTGTCGAGCAGATCGCCGTTGGCGATAATACCCATGCCACACGCCTGAAGTGACTGGTAGCAAGCGTAGAGCGGTTCCCACAGTTCTTCGTTTTGTGTCAGCAGCCCTTCTGGTTTTGGCAGTTCTTCGCCTTTCAGGCGCGCTTCCAGCCATGCCTGTGTCGCCATCAGGCGAGAACGCAGGTTTTTCATCAGATAGCGATACGGTTCTGCGGCACCTTCTTCGCCAACCAGCGCCAGCAGTTCAGGGGTCGCTTCAACCATCGACAGTTCAGAAACCAGCACCTGAATATCTTTCAGGAACAGATCGGTGGCTTTCCAACGGCTGAGCAGCAGGACGTGGCGGGTGATATCGGCAGTGACGTTTGGGTTGCCGTCGCGGTCACCGCCCATCCACGAGGTAAAACGTACCGGAACAAATTCGACGGGCAGTTTGTAGCCGAGGTTCTCTTCCAGTTGTTCGTTCAGTTCGCGCAGGTAATTCGGTACGCCTTGCCACAGGCTGTTTTCTACTACGGCAAAGCCCCATTTGGCTTCATCTACCGGGCTTGGACGCAGCTTACGGATTTCATCGGTATGCCATGACTGGGCGATTAACTGGCGCAGGCGACGCATCAGCTGGTTGTGTTCGTAGTCAGCGATATCTTTGTTATCGAGCTGTTTTAAGCAGGCGTTCACTTCCACCATTTTGTGGATCAGTGTACGACGGGTAATTTCGGTAGGGTGAGCCGTGAGGACCAGTTCCAGCGACAGCGATTCCACTGCTTTTTTGATGGTGTCTTCGCTCAGTTCCGGCTGGTTTTTCAGTTTACGCAGGGTGCGGGCGATCACTTCCGGGTTGCTGGCAGCTTCGCCTTTCGGCGAAATGCTGTGGTATTGCTCGGCGGTGTTGGCCAGGTTCAGGAACTGACTAAACGCACGCGCAACGGGCAGCAGCTCGTCGTTCGACAAATTTTGTAAGGTGGTGAGTAACTCCTGGCGGTTAGCATCATTGCCAGCGCGTGAAGATTTGGACAACTTACGGATAGTTTCTACGCGTTCAAGAATGTGTTCTCCCAACGCATCCTTGATGGTTTCTCCCAGCACTTTGCCGAGCATACTGACATTACTACGCAATGCGGAATATTGTTCGTTCATATTACCCCAGACACCCCATCTTATCGTTTGATAGCCCTGTATCCTTCACGTCGCATTGGCGCGAATATGCTCGGGCTTTGCTTTTCGTCGTCTTTTATAAAGCCACGTAAAAGCGGTGACGTCAAATGCTGCGAAATCGCTTCAGCAAACGAATAAATAGCAGGAATTTACGTCATTAAATTCACGACGCTTTAAATAAGCGTAACTTATGGAAATGTTAAAAAATCGCCCCAAGTAACACCAAAGGTGTAGGTCGGATAAGATGCGCAAGTATCGCATCCGACATTATTGCGGCACTGGAGTTTGACAACAGTGCCGGATGCGGCGCGAGCGCCTTATCCGGCCTACGTTTTAATGCCAGCAAAAATGGTGAATTACCTGGGTTATCAGTTCGCGGGTGGGCTTGATAAACCGTGTTTCCAGATATTCATCAGGTTGATGAGCCTGATTAATTGAGCCAGGCCCCAACACCAGCGTCGGGCATAACGTTTGAATAAACGGCGCTTCGGTACAGTAGTTCACCACTTCGGTCTTTGCTCCGAGCAATTTCTCAACTACTTCAACCAGTTGATGATTCGGTGGGCATTCATAGCCAGGGATCGGCGGATGCAGCTCGTCGACCGTCAGACGACCCGGCCAGCGTTCGCTCACCGGAGCCAATGCATCGTTGAGCAAACCATTAAGTTCATTGAGTGTCATGCCAGGCAGCGGACGAATATCCATATGCAACTCACAGCAAGCGCAAATACGGTTAGAAGCGTCGCCACCGTGAATATGCCCGAGGTTGAGCGTAGGGTATGGCACGGTAAACGCTTCGTAGTGATAACGTTCTTTCAGGTTATCGCGCAATTGCAAAATATGCCCGATGGCGTCGTGCATTAGTTCGATAGCGTTAACTCCGCGTGCTGGATCGCTGGAGTGCCCCGACTGGCCCTGAATACGGATGGCGTTAGAGATATGACCTTTATGTGCGCGTACCGGTTGTAGTGACGTCGGTTCGCCAATGATGGCGCAATCCGGGCGCAGGGCGGTAGTTTCGGCAAAATAACGCGCTCCGGCCATACTGGTTTCTTCATCAGCAGTCGCCAGAATGTAGAGCGGTTTTTTCAGTTTCGTGACGTCGACATCGCGTAGCGCATCAAGGATAAACGCAAAAAAGCCTTTCATGTCGGCGGTGCCTAAGCCGTAAAGCTTGCCGTCATGCTCCGTCAGTGTAAACGGATCGCGCGTCCAGCGACCGTCATCAAATGGCACCGTATCGGTATGCCCCGCCAGCAACAAGCCGCCAGCCCCCTGTCCGATACTTGCCAGCATATTAAATTTGTTGCGAGTTCCTGGAACAGGCTGCACTTCCACATTGAAGCCCAAATCTTTAAACCAGTCCGCCAGCAGAGTGATTAAATCTGCATTGCTTTGATCGAGTGCCTCTTCCGTGGCGCTTATTGAAGGTGTGGCAATCAGAGCGCGGTAAATCTCGATAAATGGCGGTAATTTGTTTTTCATTGTTGACACACCTCTGGTCATGATAGTATCAATATTCATGCAGTATTTATGAATAAAAATACACTAACGTTGAGCGTAATAAAACCCACCAGCCGTAAGGTGAATGTTTTACGTTTAACCTGGCAACCAGACATAAGAAGGTGAATAGCCCCGATGTTGAATACGCTGATTGTGGGTGCCAGCGGCTACGCTGGCGCAGAGCTAGTGACCTATGTAAATCGCCATCCGCATATGAACATAACCGCTTTGACTGTTTCAGCGCAAAGCAATGATGCGGGAAAGTTAATCTCCGATTTGCATCCGCAGCTAAAAGGCATCGTTGATCTGCCGTTGCAGCCGATGTCGGATATCAGCGAGTTTAGCCCAGGGGTGGACGTAGTGTTTCTCGCCACCGCCCATGAAGTTAGCCACGATTTAGCGCCGCAGTTTCTTGAAGCGGGCTGCGTGGTGTTCGACCTTTCCGGCGCGTTTCGTGTTAACGACGCCACCTTCTATGAAAAATATTACGGCTTTACCCATCAATACCCGGAACTGTTGGAACAGGCAGCCTACGGTCTGGCGGAGTGGTGCGGTAATAAATTAAAAGAAGCGAATTTGATTGCGGTGCCGGGCTGTTATCCGACGGCGGCACAGCTGGCGCTGAAACCGTTGATTGATGCCGATCTTCTTGACCTCAATCAGTGGCCGGTGATCAACGCCACCAGCGGCGTGAGCGGTGCAGGGCGTAAAGCGGCCATTTCAAACAGCTTTTGTGAAGTTAGCCTGCAACCGTATGGCGTCTTTACTCATCGCCATCAACCAGAGATCGCCACACACCTCGGTGCTGACGTTATCTTCACCCCACATCTGGGCAATTTCCCGCGCGGCATTCTCGAAACCATTACCTGCCGCCTGAAATCGGGTGTGACCCAGGCGCAAGTCGCGCAAGTGTTACAGCAGGCGTATGCCCATAAACCGCTGGTGCGGCTGTATGACAAAGGCGTTCCGGCGCTGAAAAATGTCGTTGGGCTGCCATTTTGCGATATCGGGTTTGCCGTTCAGGGCGAGCATCTGATTATTGTGGCGACCGAAGACAACTTACTGAAAGGCGCGGCGGCACAAGCGGTACAGTGCGCCAATATTCGTTTCGGCTATGCGGAAACGCAGTCTCTTATTTAAGGGTGCAATGATGAATCCATTAATTATCAAACTGGGCGGCGTACTGCTGGATAGTGAAGAGGCGCTGGAACGTCTGTTTAGCGCACTGGTGAATTATCGTGAGTCACATCAGCGTCCGCTGGTGATTGTGCACGGCGGCGGTTGCGTGGTGGATGAGCTGATGAAAGGGCTGAATCTGCCGGTGAAAAAGAAAAACGGCCTGCGGGTGACGCCTGCTGATCAGATAGACATTATCACCGGAGCACTGGCGGGAACGGCAAATAAAACCCTGTTGGCATGGGCGAAGAAACATCAGATTGCGGCCGTAGGTTTGTTTCTCGGTGACGGCGACAGCGTCAAAGTGACCCAGCTTGATGAAGAGTTAGGTCATGTTGGACTGGCGCAGCCAGGTTCGCCTAAGCTTATCAACTCCTTGCTGGAGAACGGTTATCTGCCGGTGGTCAGCTCCATTGGCGTAACAGACGAAGGGCAACTGATGAACGTCAATGCCGACCAGGCGGCAACGGCGCTGGCGGCAACGCTGGGCGCGGATCTGATTTTGCTCTCCGACGTCAGCGGCATTCTCGACGGCAAAGGGCAACGCATTGCCGAAATGACCGCCGCGAAAGCAGAACAACTGATTGAGCAGGGCATTATTACTGACGGCATGATAGTGAAAGTGAACGCGGCGCTGGATGCGGCCCGCACGCTGGGCCGTCCGGTAGATATCGCCTCCTGGCGTCATGCGGAGCAGCTTCCGGCACTGTTTAACGGTATGCCGATGGGTACGCGGATTTTAGCTTAAGTTTTGTTGGCCGGAGGCGCAGCTTTCCGGCATTGAATTTCAAAATAAGGAAACAGAGTTATGGCACTTTGGGGCGGGCGTTTTACCCAGGCAGCAGATCAACGGTTCAAACAATTCAACGACTCACTGCGCTTTGATTACCGTCTGGCGGAGCAGGATATTGTTGGCTCTGTGGCCTGGTCCAAAGCCCTGGTAACGGTCGGCGTGTTAACCGCAGAAGAGCAGGCGCAACTGGAAGAGGCGCTGAACGTGTTGCTGGAAGATGTTCGCGCCAGGCCACAACAAATCCTTGAAAGCGACGCCGAAGATATCCATAGCTGGGTGGAAGGCAAACTGATCGACAAAGTGGGCCAGTTAGGCAAAAAGCTGCATACCGGGCGTAGCCGTAATGATCAGGTAGCGACAGACCTGAAACTGTGGTGCAAAGATACCGTTGGCGAGTTGCTGACGGCTAACCGGCAGCTGCAATCGGCGCTGGTGGAAACCGCACAAAACAATCAGGACGCGGTGATGCCAGGTTACACTCACCTGCAACGCGCCCAGCCGGTGACGTTCGCGCACTGGTGCCTGGCCTATGTTGAGATGCTGGCGCGTGATGAAAGCCGCTTGCAGGATGCGCTTAAGCGTCTGGATGTCAGCCCATTAGGCTGTGGCGCGCTGGCGGGAACGGCCTATGAAATCGACCGTGAACAGTTAGCAGGCTGGCTGGGCTTTGCTTCGGCGACCCGTAACAGTCTGGACAGCGTTTCTGACCGTGACCATGTGTTGGAACTGCTGTCGGCTGCCGCTATCGGCATGGTGCATCTGTCGCGTTTTGCTGAAGATCTGATTTTCTTTAACACCGGCGAAGCGGGGTTTGTGGAGCTTTCTGACCGCGTGACTTCCGGTTCATCATTAATGCCGCAGAAGAAAAACCCGGATGCGCTGGAGCTGATTCGCGGTAAATGCGGTCGGGTGCAGGGGGCGTTAACCGGCATGATGATGACGCTGAAAGGTTTGCCGCTGGCTTACAACAAAGATATGCAGGAAGACAAAGAAGGTCTGTTCGACGCGCTCGATACCTGGCTGGACTGCCTGCATATGGCGGCGCTGGTGCTGGACGGCATTCAGGTGAAACGTCCACGTTGCCAGGAAGCGGCTCAGCAGGGTTACGCCAACGCCACCGAACTGGCGGATTATCTGGTGGCGAAAGGCGTACCGTTCCGCGAGGCGCACCATATTGTTGGTGAAGCGGTGGTGGAAGCCATTCGTCAGGGCAAACCGCTGGAAGATCTGCCGCTCGACGAGTTGCAGAAATTCAGCCCGGTGATTGACGAAGATGTCTATCCGATTCTGTCGCTGCAATCGTGCCTCGACAAGCGTGCGGCAAAAGGCGGCGTCTCACCGCAGCAGGTGGCGCAGGCAATTGCTTTTGCGCAGGCGCGGTTAGAGTAATTTGTTTATATTGCTCCCCTGAAAATGGGGAGCTTACCACGCCTACAAAGTGCGACACTTCGTAGGCGGATAAGGCGTTTACGCCACATCAGGCAGAAATTTGTCAGCATTCTGGTGAGCTTAAATTTAACGCCCAACCAGAACCATTATTTGTCACATTCCTTTTTATCATTGTGTCTTCTTTACCTTCACACTCCCCATAAAAATCATATTTTCAATACATCAATCAATACATATTTTAATTAATTGAATATAATTCATTTCTATTGTTGTGCTTATTTTTAATGATTAATGGAGTTTGTTATGTGATTATTTAACGTGTTGTTTTAACGATGGTAGTTAATTATTCAGGTGGTTTTTGAGGGTATTTTTTCTCCTCGGCGGAAATTTTTATTTTTAATGTGATCACGGTTGAATAATCGCTCTTTCTCTCTTGTATGGTAGTAGGCGTAAAATTAAGTTTGAAGCGTCTATTTACAACACAGGAGATTGCAATAATGAAAATTATTGCTGCAGATGTTTTTGTTACTTGCCCAGGGCGTAATTTCGTTACGCTTCAAATAACCACTGAAAGCGGACTTTGTGGATTAGGAGATGCCACGTTAAATGGTCGCGAATTGTCGGTCGCTTCTTATCTGAAAGATCATCTTTGTCCACAACTAATTGGCCGCGATGCCAGCCGTATCGAAGATATCTGGCAATTCTTTTATAAAGGTGCTTACTGGCGACGTGGCCCCGTCACGATGTCAGCCATTTCTGCCATTGATATGGCGTTGTGGGATATCAAAGCTAAAGCGGCAAATATGCCATTGTATCAACTGCTTGGTGGTGCTTCTCGTGAAGGCGTGATGGTTTATTGCCACACCACCGGGCGGACGATTGATGAAGTCCTTGAAGACTATGCAAAGCACCAGCAGATGGGCTTTAAGGCGATTCGTGTGCAGTGCGGTGTACCGGGTATGCAAACTACTTATGGCCTGGCGAAGGGCAAAGGCCTGGCGTATGAACCGGCAACCAAAGGCCTGTGGCCAGAAGAGCAGTTGTGGTCTTCAGAAAAGTATCTCGATTTTACGCCGAAGTTATTTGAAGCGGTGCGTAATAAGTTCGGTTTTAACGAACATCTGTTGCATGACATGCACCATCGCCTGACCCCCATCGAAGCGGCGCGCTTTGGGAAGAGCATTGAGGATTACCGCCTGTTCTGGATGGAAGATCCGACGCCTGCAGAGAACCAGGAATGTTTTCGTCTGATTCGCCAGCATACCGTGACGCCGATTGCGGTCGGTGAAGTGTTTAACAGTATCTGGGACTGCAAGCAGTTAATCGAAGAGCAGCTGATTGACTATATTCGCACGACGATCACCCATGCAGGCGGCATTACCGGGATGCGGCGGATTGCCGATTTTGCATCGCTTTATCAGGTACGTACCGGTTCGCATGGCCCTTCAGATTTATCGCCTGTTTGTCATGCGGCGGCGCTGCATTTTGACCTATGGGTACCAAATTTTGGCGTTCAGGAGTACATGGGCTATTCCGAACAAATGCTTGAAGTTTTCCCGCACAGCTGGCGCTTCGAGGAAGGTTATATGCACCCAGGCGATGAACCGGGGCTGGGTATTTCTTTCGATGAGAAACTGGCGGCGAAATATCCGTATGACCCGGCGTATCTCCCCGTCGCACGACTGGAAGATGGCACATTGTGGAACTGGTAATAACGGTTCGCTTAATTATTTTCTGAATAGTCATCAAATCGATTAATTCCGCTCAAGGAGCTAAAAATGGACGTTGATGTGTCAACCAGTGTTGCGGGTAATAAACCGCAACGGATTCGTCGTATTCAGACAGTGACCCTGGTTTTATTATTTATGGCGGGGATCGTTAATTTTCTCGACCGTTCGTCATTGAGCGTGGCAGGTGAAGCGATTCGTGGCGAGTTAGGATTATCGGCGACAGAGTTTGGTGTTTTGCTTTCTGCATTTTCTCTGTCTTATGGTTTTTCACAACTACCTTCCGGTATTTTGCTAGACCGCTTTGGCCCACGAATTGTTTTAGGCGCAGGCTTAATATTCTGGTCATTAATGCAGGCATTAACAGGAATGGTTAATTCTTTTAGCCACTTTATTTTAATGCGTATCGGTCTGGGTATTGGCGAAGCGCCATTTATGCCTGCGGGAGTAAAGTCGATCACCGACTGGTATGCACAAAAAGAACGCGGCACGGCGCTGGGGATTTTTAACTCATCTACCGTTATCGGTCAGGCTATCGCGCCTCCTGCTCTTGTATTGATGCAGCTGGCATGGGGCTGGCGGACGATGTTCGTTATCATCGGCGTGGCAGGGATTCTGGTTGGGATCTGTTGGTACGCGTGGTATCGCAACCGGGCGCAGTTTGTCCTGACTGACGAAGAACGGACGTATCTCTCCGCGCCGGTTAAACCGCGTCCACAGCTGCAATTTAGCGAGTGGCTGGCGCTGTTTAAGCATCGGACAACCTGGGGGATGATTTTAGGTTTCTCTGGCGTCAATTATACCGGTTGGCTCTACATCGCGTGGTTACCCGGTTATTTGCAAGCCGAGCAAGGTTTCAGTCTGGCGAAAACCGGTTGGGTGGCGGCGATTCCTTTCCTCGCGGCGGCAGTCGGGATGTGGGTTAACGGTATTGTTGTCGATCGACTGGCGAAAAAAGGCTACGACCTGGCGAAGACGCGTAAAACGGCTATTGTCTGCGGTTTGATGATGTCGGCATTAGGCACGTTGCTGGTCGTGCAATCTTCCTCGCCAGCCCAGGCGGTAGCGTTTATCTCAATGGCGCTATTCTGCGTGCATTTCGCTGGAACGTCTGCATGGGGGCTGGTGCAGGTGATGGTGTCAGAAACAAAAGTGGCTTCCATCGCCGGGATTCAAAACTTTGGCAGTTTTGTTTTTGCTTCCTTTGCTCCGATCGTAACCGGTTGGGTAGTGGATACCACACACTCGTTTAATCTGGCGTTGGTTATCGCGGCCTGTGTGACGTTCACCGGGGCGCTGTGTTACTTCTTTATTGTCAAAGATCGCATTGAGTAATCGTTACTATCAGGCTCTCTTGCTGTGGGCCTGTAGAATAAAAAAAAGCGGATCCTGGAGATCCGCAAAAGTTCACGTTGGCTTTAGTTATTCGAGTTGAGAAACTCTCGAAACGGGCAGTGACTTCAAGGGTTAAAAGAGGTGCCGCTCCGTTTCTGTGAGCAATTATCAGTCAGAATGCTTGATAGGGATAATCGTTCATTGCTATTCTACCTATCGCCATGAACTATCGTGGCAATGGAGGATGGATAATGAATATTCGTGATCTTGAGTACCTGGTGGCATTGGCCGAACACCGCCATTTTCGGCGTGCGGCAGATTCCTGCCACGTTAGCCAGCCGACGCTTAGCGGGCAAATTCGTAAGCTGGAAGATGAGTTGGGCGTGATGTTGCTGGAGCGGACCAGCCGTAAAGTGTTGTTCACCCAGGCGGGAATGCTGCTGGTAGATCAGGCGCGTACCGTACTGCGTGAGGTGAAAGTCCTTAAAGAGATGGCAAGCCAGCAGGGCGAGACGATGTCCGGGCCGCTGCACATTGGTTTGATTCCCACAGTTGGACCGTACCTGCTACCGCATATTATCCCTATGCTGCACCAGACCTTTCCAAAGCTGGAAATGTATCTGCATGAAGCACAGACCCACCAGTTACTGGCGCAACTGGACAGCGGCAAACTCGATTGCGTGATCCTCGCGCTGGTGAAAGAGAGCGAAGCATTCATTGAAGTGCCGTTGTTTGATGAGCCAATGTTGCTGGCTATCTATGAAGATCACCCGTGGGCGAACCGCGAATGCGTACCGATGGCCGATCTGGCAGGGGAAAAACTGCTGATGCTGGAAGATGGTCACTGTTTGCGCGATCAGGCAATGGGTTTCTGTTTTGAAGCCGGGGCGGATGAAGATACACACTTCCGCGCGACCAGCCTGGAGACGCTGCGCAACATGGTGGCGGCAGGTAGCGGGATCACTTTACTGCCTGCGCTGGCTGTGCCGCCGGAGCGCAAACGCGATGGGGTTGTTTATCTGCCGTGCATTAAGCCGGAACCACGCCGCACTATTGGCCTGGTTTATCGTCCTGGCTCACCGCTGCGCAGCCGCTATGAGCAGCTGGCAGAGGCCATCCGCGCACGAATGGATGGCCATTTCGATAAAGTGTTAAAACAGGCGGTTTAAACCGTTTAACGCAGCTACCCGATAGGCTTCCGCCATGGTCGGGTAGTTAAAGGTGGTGTTGACGAAGTACTCAATAGTGTTGCCGCCACCTTTCTGTTCCATAATCGCCTGACCGATATGAATAATTTCGGCAGCGCGCTCGCCAAAGCAGTGAATACCCAGAATCTCTTTTGTTTCCCGATGGAACAAAATTTTCAGCGTGCCCACGTTCATGCCGACGATTTGTGCGCGTGCCAGATGTTTAAACTGGGCGCGGCCCACTTCATATGGCACTTTCATCGCGGTCAGCTGCTGTTCGGTTTTGCCCACAGAGCTGATTTCCGGGATGGTGTAAATGCCGGTAGGGATATCTTCAATCAGATGCGCGGTGGCTTCGCCTTTTACCAGCGCCTGCGCGGCAATGCGCCCCTGGTCATAGGCCGCTGATGCCAGGCTCGGATAACCAATCACGTCGCCCACCGCGTAAACGTGCGGCTGTGCGGTCTGATACATGCTGTTGACCTTCAGCTGTCCGCGACTGTCAGTTTCCAGCCCAATGTTCTGTAACGCCAGCGAATCGGTATTACCGGTACGACCGTTGGCATAGAGCAGGCAGTCAGCTTTCAGTTTTTTACCCGACTTCAGATGCATGATCACACCGTCGTCACAGCCTTCGATCTTCTCGTACTCTTCGTTGTGACGAATCACTACGCCACTGTTCCAGAAGTGATAGGAGAGAGAATCTGACATCTCTTGATCGAGAAATGCCAGCAGGCGATCGCGGGTGTTGATCAGATCCACTTTTACATCCATACCGCGGAAGATCGACGCATATTCACAGCCGATCACTCCAGCACCATAGATAAGTACATGGCGCGGTTCGTGGTGCATGCTAAGAATTGAGTCGCTGTCGTAAATGCGTGGATGGGTGAAATCAACATCTGTTGGATGATATGGACGAGAGCCGCAGGCAATAACAAATTTTTCAGCGGTTAGTGTTTCAACGCTGCCGTCCGGGCAATCCAGCGCCAACGTATGCTCGTCAACAAAGCGAGCGTTTCCCTGCAATATTTCACAGTGATTACGTTCGTAAAATCCCTGACGCATGCGCGTTTGTTGATTAATCACGTTATCGGCATGGTTAAGGATATCGGCAAAAGAAGAGCGGAGCAGTCGGGAATGGTCGCTGTAAAGTGGGTTTTGATTGAATTCTATAATGCGGCTGACGGCGTGACGGAGAGCTTTCGACGGGATGGTGCCCCAGTGGGTGCAACCGCCGCCAACATTTTGATAACGCTCGATAACTGCGACGCGCGCACCTTGCTTAACCAGGCCCATTGCAGCGCCTTCGCCGCCGGGGCCGGAACCTATTACTATGGCATCGTAATCGTAGGAATGTGGCATGGTAGGGCTTACCTGTTCTTATACATAAAAGCAACAGAATGGTAACATTTTATCGCGGGTAAGCCAATTGATCCCCGTCATTTATCTGGCTATATCCTGAGCGGCCTTTGCTTTGTCTGTTTCTTACTTTTGCCCTGACGTTTTATTGGATTTTTATCGACGATACTCTCCGTTTAAGCGGCAGGTTTCCGCTGTACGTAAAAGAACCGGCCAAAGAATTGCAGTAAATATGTTTTATTGCGTTACCGTTCATTCACAATACTGGAGCAATCCAGTATGTTCATTCTCTGGTATAGTGCCAGCAGTACTTTTGGCAAGGATTCAGACATCGTGATGGGCGTAAGAGCGCAACAAAAAGAAAAAACCCGCCGTTCGCTGGTGGAAGCCGCATTTAGCCAATTAAGTGCTGAACGCAGCTTCGCCAGCCTGAGTTTGCGTGAAGTGGCGCGTGAAGCGGGCATTGCTCCCACCTCTTTTTATCGGCATTTCCGCGACGTAGACGAACTGGGTCTGACCATGGTTGATGAGAGCGGTTTAATGCTACGCCAACTCATGCGCCAGGCGCGTCAGCGTATCGCCAAAGGCGGGAGTGTGATCCGCACCTCGGTCTCCACATTTATGGAGTTCATCGGTAATAATCCTAACGCCTTCCGGTTATTATTGCGGGAACGCTCCGGCACCTCCGCTGCGTTTCGTGCCGCCGTTGCGCGTGAAATTCAGCACTTCATTGCGGAACTTGCGGACTATCTGGAACTCGAAAACCATAT
Organism: Escherichia sp. WS33; assembly: GCF_046486385.1. Lineage (NCBI taxonomy): Bacteria > Pseudomonadati > Pseudomonadota > Gammaproteobacteria > Enterobacterales > Enterobacteriaceae > Escherichia > Escherichia sp. WS33. The sequence goes on from NZ_JBJQLJ010000033.1 coordinate 38,098, forward strand.
GCCGCGTGCGTTTACTGAAGCGCAAGCCGAAGCAATGGTGACAATTGTCTTCAGTGCGGGTGCCGAGGCGTTGGACGTCGGCGTCGAACAACGTCGGCAATTAGAAGAGCGACTGGTACTGCAACTGCGAATGATTTCGAAAGGGGCTTATTACTGGTATCGCCGTGAACAAGAGAAAACCGCAATTATTCCGGGAAATGTGAAGGACGAGTAATGAAACAAGCAAATCAAGATAGAGGTACGCTGCTGCTGGCGTTGGTTGCTGGCTTATCGATTAATGGTACTTTCGCAGCGCTGTTTAGCTCCATTGTGCCATTTTCTGTATTCCCGATTATTTCCCTGGTGCTGACGGTTTACTGCCTGCATCAACGTTATCTTAATCGCACCATGCCGGTAGGCTTGCCGGGTCTGGCAGCTGCCTGTTTTATTCTCGGCGTACTGCTGTACAGCACGGTAGTTCGTGCGGAATATCCGGATATCGGCTCTAACTTCTTCCCGGCAGTACTCTCCGTCATTATGGTGTTCTGGATTGGCGCGAAGATGCGTAACCGTAAGCAGGAAGTTGCTGAGTAATCGGTATTATGCCGGATGCTGGCGCATCCGGCATGGGTTTTACTTCGCGGTCAGTAATACGCCGCACTCCATATGGTGCGTGTAGGGGAACTGATCAAACAGAGCCAGACGTTCGACCTTGTGCGTCTGGCTTAATGTTTCCAGATTCTTGCATAACGTTTCCGGATTGCAGGAGATATACAGAATACGTGGATACGCCTGCACCATTTTCTCGGTTTCACTGTCCAGACCGCTGCGCGGTGGGTCGACAAAAATGGTTTCGCACTGATAACTCTTCAAGTCTATCCCTTGCAGGCGATTAAACTCGCGTACACCATTCATCGCCTGAGTAAATTCTTCTGCCGCCATACGAATAATTTGTACGTTATCAATATGGTTAGCTGCGATGTTGTATTGCGCAGCAGCAACCGACGGCTTAGCGATTTCGGTGGCTAATACCCGATCAAAATTGCGCGCCAGTGCTAATGAAAAGTTACCGTTGCCGCAGTACAGCTCCAGTAAATCGCCTTTTGAGCCTTTGGTTACGTCCAGCGCCCATTCCAGCATCTGAATATTCATCGCCGCGTTCGGCTGGGTAAAACTGTTTTCTACCTGACGGTAGATCATCTCTTTCCCTGCGACCGGCAGACGTTCATCGATGTAATCTTGATCCAGCTCGATTTTGGTTTTCGTTGCCCGACCAATCAGATGCACATTCAGATTCTGCGCGCGCAGTGCATCGCGCAGGGCTTCCGCTTCCTGACGCCACTCATCATCCAGCTTTTTATGGTACAACAGGGAAACCACCGCCTGATTACTCAGCGTGGTGAGGTAATCAATCTGGAACAACTTGTGGCGCAGAACGGGATTATTACGCACACCCGCAATCATCGCCGTCATCAACTGGTTGATGAGTTCACTGGCAGCGGGGAAGCTATCCACGCGGATGCGGCTTTTGGTTTGTTGATCGAAAATGATGTGATACAGGTCATCGCCATCGTGCCAGATGCGGAACTCCGCACGCATCCGGTAATGACTGACCGGCGAGCGAAACACTTCCGGAACCAGGTCAGAAAACGGTGCCATCATACTTTGCAAACGTACCACTTTTTCGGCTAACTGCGCTTCATACTGTTCTGTTGGAAGGTGTTCGGGGGTCATGATGTATCCTGAAAAATTAAAGTACGCGGCGATTGTAGGGATTGCTCATCAGATGTCCAGATCTTGATGAATTCCTATTTGTGAGCTACGTCTGGACAGTAACTTGTTACAACCTGTAGCATCCACTTGCCGGTCCTGTGAGTTAATAGGGAATCCAGTGCGAATCTGGAGCTGACGCGCAGCGGTAAGGAAAGGTGCGATGATTGCGTTATGCGGACACTGCCATCCGGTGGGAAGTCATCATCTCTTAGTATCTTAGATACCCCTCCAAGCCCGAAGACCTGCCGGCCAACGTCGCATCTGGTTCTCATCATCGCGTAATATTGATGAAACCTGCGGCATCCTTCTTCTATTGTGGATGCTTTACAATGATTAAAAAAGCTTCGCTGCTGACGGCGTGTTCTGTCACAGCCTTTTCCGCTTGGGCACAGGATACCAGCCCGGATACTCTCGTCGTTACTGCTAACCGTTTTGAACAGCCGCGCAGCACTGTGCTTGCACCAACCACCGTTGTGACCCGTCAGGATATCGACCGCTGGCAGTCGACCTCGGTCAATGATGTGCTGCGCCGTCTTCCGGGCGTCGATATCACCCAAAACGGCGGTTCAGGTCAGCTCTCATCTATTTTTATTCGCGGTACAAATGCCAGTCATGTGTTGGTGTTAATTGATGGCGTACGCCTGAATCTGGCGGGGGTGAGTGGTTCTGCCGACCTTAGCCAGTTCCCTATTGCGCTTGTCCAGCGTGTTGAATATATCCGTGGGCCGCGCTCCGCTGTTTATGGTTCCGATGCAATAGGCGGGGTGGTGAATATCATCACGACGCGCGATGAACCCGGAACGGAAATTTCAGCAGGGTGGGGAAGCAATAGTTATCAGAACTATGATGTCTCTACGCAGCAACAACTGGGGGATAAGACACGGGTAACGCTGTTGGGCGATTATGCCCATACTCATGGTTATGATGTTGTTGCCTATGGTAATACCGGAACGCAAGCGCAGACAGATAACGATGGTTTTTTAAGTAAAACGCTTTATGGCGCGCTGGAGCATAACTTTACTGATGCCTGGAGCGGCTTTGTGCGCGGCTATGGCTATGATAACCGTACCAATTATGACGCGTATTATTCTCCCGGTTCACCGTTGCTCGATACCCGTAAACTCTATAGCCAAAGTTGGGACGCCGGGCTGCGCTATAACGGCGAACTGATTAAATCACAACTCATTACCAGCTATAGCCATAGCAAAGATTACAACTACGATCCCCATTTTGGTCGTTATGATTCGTCGGCGACGCTCGATGAGATGAAGCAATACACCGTCCAGTGGGCAAACAATGTCATCGTTGGTCACGGTAGTATTGGTGCGGGTGTCGACTGGCAGAAACAGACTACGACGCCGGGTACAGGTTATGTTGAGAATGGATATGATCAACGTAATACCGGCATCTATCTGACCGGGCTGCAACAAGTCGGCGATTTTACCTTTGAAGGCGCAGCACGCAGTGACGATAACTCACAGTTTGGTCGTCATGGAACCTGGCAAACCAGCGCCGGTTGGGAATTCATCGAAGGTTATCGCTTCATTGCTTCCTACGGGACATCTTATAAGGCACCAAATCTGGGGCAACTGTATGGCTTCTACGGAAATCCGAATCTGGACCCGGAGAAAAGCAAACAGTGGGAAGGCGCGTTTGAAGGCTTAACCGCTGGGGTGAACTGGCGTATTTCCGGATATCGTAACGATGTCAGTGACTTGATCGATTATGATGATCACACCCTGAAATATTACAACGAAGGGAAAGCGCGGATTAAGGGCGTCGAGGCGACCGCCAATTTTGATACCGGACCACTGACGCATACTGTGAGTTATGATTATGTCGATGCGCGCAATGCGATTACCGACACGCCGTTGTTACGCCGTGCTAAACAGCAGGTGAAATACCAGCTCGACTGGCAGTTGTATGACTTCGACTGGGGTATTACTTATCAGTATTTAGGCACTCGCTATGATAAGGATTACTCATCTTATCCTTATCAAACCGTTAAAATGGGCGGTGTGAGCTTGTGGGATCTTGCGGTTGCGTATCCGGTCACCTCTCACCTGACAGTTCGTGGTAAAATAGCCAACCTGTTCGACAAAGATTATGAGACAGTCTATGGCTACCAAACTGCAGGACGGGAATACACCTTGTCTGGCAGCTACACCTTCTGAACCACGTCCCACCGTGCTGGTGTTTGACTCCGGCGTCGGTGGGTTGTCGGTCTATGACGAGATCCGGCATCTCTTACCGGATCTCCATTACATTTATGCTTTCGATAACGTCGCTTTTCCGTATGGCGAAAAAAGCGAAGAGTTTATTGTTGAGCGAGTGGTGGCAATTGTCACCGCAGTGCAAGAACGTTATCCCCTTGCGCTGGCTGTGGTCGCTTGCAACACCGCCAGTACCGTTTCACTTCCTGCATTACGCGAAAAGTTCGACTTCCCGGTTGTTGGTGTCGTGCCGGCGATTAAACCTGCTGCACGTCTGACGGCAAATGGCATTGTCGGATTACTGGCAACCCGCGGAACTGTTAAACGTTCTTATACTCATGAGCTGATCGCGCGTTTCGCTAATGAATGCCAGATAGAAATGCTGGGCTCGGCAGAGATGGTTGAGTTGGCTGAAGCGAAGCTGCATGGCGAAGATGTTTCTCTGGATGCACTAAAACGTATCCTACGCCCGTGGTTAAGAATGAAAGAGCCGCCAGATACCGTTGTATTGGGTTGCACCCATTTCCCTCTACTACAAGAAGAACTCTTACAGGTGCTGCCAGAGGGAACCCGGCTGGTGGATTCTGGCGCAGCGATTGCTCGCAGAACGGCCTGGCTGTTAGAACATGAAGCTCCGGATGCAAAATCTGCCGATGCGAATATTGCCTTTTGTATGGCAATGACGCCAGAAGCTGAACAATTATTGCCCGTTTTACAGCGTTACGGCTTCGAAACGCTCGAAAAAGTGGCAGTTTTAGGCTGATTTGGTTGAATGTTGCGCGGTCAGAAAATTATTTTAAATTTCCTCTTGTCAGGCCGGAATAACTCCCTATAATGCGCCACCACTGACACGGAACAACGGCAAACACGCCGCCGGGTCAGCGGGGTTCTCCTGAGAACTCCGACAGAGAAAGCAAAAATAAATGCTTGACTCTGTAGCGGGAAAGCGTATTATGCACACCCCGCGCCGCTGAGAAAAAGCGAAGCGGCACTGCTCTTTAACAATTTATCAGACAATCTGTGTGGG
>NZ_JBJQLJ010000034.1:0-40231 GCF_046486385.1 Escherichia sp. WS33
CAAAACAATCAGGGACTGGCAATCGTTTTGTTTTACAGAACTTAGGTAATACAGAACTATCATTTGCCGCAAAAGTATGGGGATCAAGTGATCGACAAAACGTTTTTGAGGTTGGAACGTCTGCTGCGTATCTGTTTTATGCGCAAAAAACGTCAGCAGGCCAGTTGTTTGATGTAAATGGCGCTATTAATTGCACAACGCTGAATCAGTCATCAGACCGCGACCTTAAAGACGATATTCTCGTTATCAGCGACGCGACGAAAGCAATCCGTAAAATGAACGGATACACCTACACGCTCAGGGAAAACGGGATGCCTTATGCTGGCGTTATTGCACAGGAAGTAATGGAGGCGATACCAGAAGCTGTGGGATCGTTTACTCATTACGGTGAAGAGTTGCAGGGACCAACGGTTGACGGCAATGAATTACGTGAAGAAACACGTTATCTGAATGTTGACTACGCCGCCGTGACGGGGTTACTTGTTCAGGTCGCCCGTGAAACAGATGGTCGCGTTACCGCGCTGGAAGAGGAAAACATAACGCTACGTAAAAATCTGGCAACAGCAGGCACCCGGATCAGCACTCTGGAAAATCAGGTAAGCGAACTGGTTGCACTTGTCGGGCAGTTAACAGGAAGCGAACATTGATATCCTTCAAGCCCTGAAGGAGGCTGTTCCTGGTACGTTCAGACTGTTGTTGAGCTGGAAATCGCAACGGAGGAAGAAACTTCGTTGCTGGAAGTCTGGAAAAAGTATCGGGTGTTGCTGAACCGTGTTGATACATCAATTGCACCGGATATTGAGTGGCCTGCAAGCCCTGTTATGGAATAATCGTTACTGCTGTAGCCATAATAACGTCATATACAAGAGTTTGCTGGATTACGAAGAATGCGCGCTGATTTTGAAGATAAAATCAGTGGTACAAAGTCCGAAAGGCCAGGGCTGAAAAAACTACTCAGAATATTATCGGCAGGTGACACACTGATTGTCTGAAAGCTGGACTGACTGGGGGCGTTTTTTCTTCCATGTTATGGGGCTCAGGCCGGAATGGAACGTGAACTGACTGTTAAGAGAACAATAGTCGGGTTTTGAGGCTGCGAGATTACATAGAGTTAATTGGTTGGTTAATAGGGTATAGAGGTTATCCAACTATTCGTTACGACATATATTGTTGTTACCTACAAGTTATGAAAAATGTATTATTTTATTATTTTTTTTGTATGTGCAGATTAATACTTAATACGCATCAATCTGCACATTTGCTTTTGTGAGAGAATTATCGTTGTAAGAGTGATTTAATATTGTTGGCGACTACTTCAGGATTATTATCATAGACCATATAAAACTTATCACTAAGTAAAGGTAATGATAGGTTTACGACCTCCTTGTCTTCTTTTTTTAATAAGGTCAAAAGTTTTACGTCGCCACTCGATATTTCGCTGGCTAAAACTGCTCTTAATTCTTTTTGAGGCCATTCCTTATTGACTGAATTAGCAGATAAAATAGCGATGACATATTTTGATTTAACTAGTGCTGCATTTATTTTATCAATTAAGGAGTCGCCCCATTTTATCTCAACATGATCTATGAAGGCTGAAATTTTAAGTTTAGTTAACTCGTCATATATTGGAATTGCAATGTCTTTTTTGTCTTCGCTTGCATGGCATATAAAAACATCAAAGTTTTCTGTTTCTTTCATTGCTCGCAATCCTTCTTGGGTTTTTAATGGATCGTTATGACTCATGTATGACATCAGTTTTAAATATCCTGGATAGTCTTTCCCTCTAACCATTTTTATAAAGCTAAGCCTTCCATAAATATGATTTCGGAAAATTTGAATTGCGTGGTTATTATCCTTTGCCTGATATCCTTTTTCTGTAGCAAAGAGAAGTGCATACTTTAGCTTATCATCTGTCCATCTATGAATCATTGAACGTGTAATTCTTATATATCTTCTGTTAATGTTAACTTTATCATTAACCACTAAGCCAGTAACACTTTGTCTTGTATTTCTGGTTTGAACTCTAAATTTATCATAATTTATTTTAAAGCCATTTTTTGAAATAATATTGTCTATAGTTTCACTAAGACTATAACTTCCGTCGTCGTTTTTTTTGATTATATCAATATTTCTCTGATTGAAAGAAAAAGTTATGTCGTCAGCATACCTAGAATAAGATATTTTTTTTCTTCCTGCAAATTGGGTGAGCTGTTTGTCTAGAGAAGCTGATGCAATATTTGCTAATATTGGCGATGTACACGCACCTTGAGGTAATTTTCCATTGTGAGTACATAACTGAGCTAAAACAGTAGCTGCTGGATGAGCAAAATTAAAAGGTTTACTTTTAAATATTCCATAAACCCTAGCAAAACTTATTGATTCGAAATAGTTTTCTAGATCAATGTTTACGACAAAATTTTTTTTAATATGCATCCCAGCATTAGTAATGATGCTCTTTCCTTTTATAAAACCATGAGCAGATTTCTTTGGCCTGTAGAAATATTCAAGAACGGGCTTTAGTCTCGTTTGGAGTATCGATAGACCGCCACAAGGAGCATTAATGACTCTTTTTTTACCATTCTTCTTTTCTATTTCAAAAGTACGATAATTATCTTTTTTACGATATAGTATATAAAGTAATTGGCCAGCAGGAACTCCAAGTAAATTGGCAATATCACTTACTGATGTTATAGCAATTTCCCCTGACTCAATCAATATGCATATTTTAATCAGGTTATCAGGGGGAGTAACTTCAGTGCTAGTAAGTGTGTGGTTTATCCATTTAATTTTATGTCCATTGCTGTATGGTTTAGGTTCAATTTGAGGAAGTTCAGATATGAAGTCAGGGCTTTTTTTATTGGCTAATGCGAAGTTATGCATTAATAATTTATCATGTAGCGACAAAACCAACTCCTATCGGATTGTAAACGTTTCGGCTCTGCCCAATCACTTTGCGCATCACTTAGCGGACCACTAGTTAAGAAGCGTTACCATCGACTGAACGGTGGCGTATGTCCTAACATTAGTTCCTTCGAGGCGAAACAACCTCACAAATTTAAGGCAGAGCCGTAGTTTATGATTATCATATTAATAATTAAAAGTGAAGTAAAAATATGCTACTGGAGATCTATTGTTCACTATACAGCTGGTTTCTCCGTTATGAGTATTTATTCAGTAAGTGCATCTTGTCTGTCTATATATAGTAGTAGCGCGTTTCTCGCTCACAATAGTCATTAACTTCATTTATGGTGGGAGTATACAAACCACTCGTCAGCAGACTCCCAGGTATCTTTCAAAGTTTCCTGAACAAAAGTTTTAGCTGAATCTTTATCGGCAGTGCGCGTAACAGAAAGGCCATCGTTGCTGGTGGTTTTTACGATCACCTCTACATCGTCATAACGCTTACTGATGCGTCGAGTTAATTCTTCCTTTAACGCATCCACAGCACCGTTTGGCATTTTAGTCATTTTCTCTTTGGCTATGCAGATCTCAATACGCATAAAAATCCCTCTACACTGTGTTTGTATACAGTATTATTTTTAACTGTATGAATAAACAGTGTCAATAGAACAAAGATTGCTGCATGTACAAATGTTCTTTGGCTACAAATACACCTACTGATCATGTTCTGCTATGCTCTGATACCTCCAAAATGTACAATCAGCGGCATGAATTTTTCTTTGTACATATGATTGTACATAATCAAAGAGACAACAATTATGACAAGCCTTTTGGCCGCAGAGGTAGCGAAAAGAAGAACCTTTGCAATTATTTCTCACCCGGATGCCGGTAAGACTACCATCACCGAGAAGGTGCTGCTGTTCGGACAGGCCATTCAGACCGCCGGTACAGTAAAAGGCCGTGGTTCCAACCAGCACGCTAAGTCGGACTGGATGGAGATGGAAAAGCAGCGTGGGATCTCCATTACTACGTCTGTGATGCAGTTTCCGTATCACGATTGCCTGGTTAACCTGCTCGACACCCCGGGGCACGAAGACTTCTCGGAAGATACCTATCGTACCCTGACGGCGGTGGACTGCTGCCTGATGGTTATCGACGCTGCAAAAGGTGTTGAAGATCGTACCCGTAAGCTGATGGAAGTTACCCGTCTGCGCGACACGCCGATCCTCACCTTTATGAACAAACTTGACCGTGATATCCGCGACCCGATGGAACTGCTCGATGAAGTTGAGAACGAGCTGAAAATCGGCTGCGCACCGATCACCTGGCCGATTGGCTGCGGCAAGCTGTTTAAAGGCGTTTACCACCTTTATAAAGACGAAACCTATCTCTATCAGAGCGGTAAAGGCCACACGATTCAGGAAGTCCGTATTGTTAAAGGGCTGAATAACCCGGATCTCGACGCTGCGGTTGGTGAAGATCTGGCACAGCAGCTACGTGACGAACTGGAACTGGTGAAAGGCGCGTCTAACGAGTTCGACAAAGAACTGTTCCTTGCGGGCGAAATCACTCCGGTATTCTTCGGTACTGCGCTGGGTAACTTCGGTGTTGATCATATGCTGGATGGCCTGGTGGAGTGGGCTCCTGCGCCGATGCCGCGTCAGACTGATACCCGTACCGTAGAGGCGAGCGAAGACAAATTTACCGGCTTCGTATTTAAAATTCAGGCCAACATGGACCCGAAACACCGCGACCGCGTGGCGTTTATGCGCGTAGTATCCGGTAAATATGAAAAAGGCATGAAGCTGCGCCAGGTGCGTACTGCGAAAGATGTGGTTATCTCCGACGCGCTGACCTTTATGGCGGGCGACCGTTCGCACGTTGAAGAAGCGTATCCGGGCGATATCCTCGGCCTGCACAACCACGGCACTATTCAGATCGGCGACACCTTTACCCAGGGTGAGATGATGAAGTTCACCGGTATTCCGAACTTCGCACCAGAACTGTTCCGTCGTATCCGCCTGAAAGATCCGCTGAAGCAAAAACAGCTGCTCAAAGGGCTGGTACAGCTTTCCGAAGAGGGCGCGGTGCAGGTGTTCCGTCCGATCTCCAACAACGATTTGATCGTTGGTGCTGTTGGTGTGCTGCAGTTTGATGTGGTGGTATCGCGCCTGAAGAGCGAATACAACGTTGAAGCAGTATATGAATCAGTCAACGTTGCCACTGCCCGCTGGGTAGAATGTGCGGACGCGAAGAAATTCGAAGAGTTCAAGCGTAAGAACGAAAGCCAACTGGCGCTTGATGGCGGCGATAACCTCGCTTACATCGCTACCAGCATGGTCAACCTGCGCCTGGCGCAGGAACGTTATCCCGACGTTCAGTTCCACCAGACCCGCGAGCATTAATTCTTGCCTCCAGGGCGCGGTAGCCGCTGCGCCCTGTCAATTTCCCTTCCTTATTAGCCGCTTACGGAATGTTCTTAAAACATTCACTTTTGCTTATGTTTTCGCTGATATCCCGAGCGGTTTCAAAATTGTGAACTATATTTAACAAAGTAATGACATTTCTGACGGCGTTAAATACCGTTCAATGCGTAGATATCAGTATCTAAAGCCGTCGATTGTCATTCTACCGATATTAATAACTGATTCAGAGGCTGTAATGGTCGTTATTCATCACCCATCGCTTTTGTGATGGCGACCATTGACTTCTGTAGAGGGTGAAGTCTCTCCCTATTCAGCAATGCAACCTCGTGTTGCCAGGCTCAAATTACGAGCAAACATACAGGAATAAATCGATGACTATGACAAGACTGAAGATTTCGAAAACTCTGCTGGCTGTAATGTTGACCTCTGCCGTCGCGACCGGCTCTGCCTACGCGGAAAACAACGCACAGACTACCAATGAAAGCGCAGGGCAAAAAGTCGATAGCTCTATGAATAAAGTCGGTAATTTCATGGATGACAGCGCCATCACCGCGAAAGTGAAGGCGGCGCTGGTGGATCATGACAACATCAAGAGCACCGATATCTCTGTCAAAACCGATCAAAAAGTCGTGACCCTGAGCGGTTTCGTTGAAAGCCAGGCTCAGGCCGAAGAGGCAGTGAAAGTGGCGAAAGGCGTTGAAGGGGTGACCTCTGTCAGCGACAAACTGCACGTTCGCGACGCTAAAGAAGGCTCGGTGAAGGGCTACGCGGGTGACACCGCCACCACCAGTGAAATCAAAGCCAAACTGCTGGCGGACGATATCGTCCCTTCCCGTCATGTGAAAGTTGAAACCACCGACGGCGTGGTTCAGCTCTCCGGTACCGTCGATTCCCAGGCACAGAGCGACCGTGCTGAAAGTATCGCCAAAGCGGTAGATGGTGTGAAAAGCGTTAAAAATGATCTGAAAACTAAGTAATTCGTCGTAATTCGTCCTCCCGAACTTTGTCGGGAGGCGCGATGTGCACCACACTAAAAATATCGCATTGAGTGATTTTCACGCTCATATCAAGCGGTGACATTAACTATGGTAAAGGAGACGCTTATGTTTCGTTGGGGCATCATATTTCTGGTTATCGCGTTAATCGCCGCCGCACTTGGGTTTGGTGGTCTGGCCGGTACCGCTGCAGGCGCAGCTAAAATTGTCTTTGTCGTCGGGATTATTCTGTTCCTGGTGAGTTTGTTCATGGGCCGAAAACGACCCTAGATTTCAGACCATTAAGAAAATTTTATCCAAAGCCAGTCCAGCGGACTGGCTTTTGCGGTTTTAGCGAATAATAAATTGCGTTACTTTGTCATTCTTTCACAACAAAAACAGGAAGGCAGAGGTGGGGCAGCGAATACCTGTAACGCTTGGTAATATTGCGCCGTTGTCGCTAAGGCCGTTCCAGCCTGGACGAATAGCTCTGGTGTGCGAAGGCGGCGGACAGCGTGGAATTTTCACGGCTGGCGTGCTGGATGAGTTTATGCGCGCGCAGTTTAATCCTTTCGATCTTTATCTCGGCACATCTGCCGGGGCGCAGAACCTCTCGGCGTATATCTGCAATCAGCCCGGTTACGCGCGCAAAGTCATCATGCGCTATACCACAAAACGCGAATTTTTCGATCCATTGCGCTTTGTCCGTGGAGGAAATCTTATCGATCTCGACTGGCTGGTGGAGGCCACCGCAAGTCAGATGCCGTTGCAAATGGATACCGCCGCGCGGTTGTTTGACAGCGGCAAATCGTTTTATATGTGCGCCTGTCGTCAGGATGACTACGCGCCGAATTACTTTTTACCAACCAAACAAAACTGGCTGGATGTGATTCGCGCCTCCAGTGCGATACCTGGCTTTTATCGTAGCGGAGTGTCGCTGGAAGGCATTAACTACCTGGATGGCGGGATCAGTGATGCGATTCCGGTTAAAGAGGCGGCAAGGCAGGGCGCTAAAACGTTGGTCGTCATCCGCACTGTGCCGTCACAAATGTACTACACGCCGCAGTGGTTCAAACGCATGGAACGCTGGCTGGGTGACAGTAGCCTGCAGCCGCTGGTCAATCTGGTGCAGCATCATGAAACCAGCTATCGTGACATTCAGCAATTTATTGAGAAACCACCTGGCAAGCTGCGGATATTCGAAATTTATCCACCGAAGCCATTACATAGTATCGCGCTTGGCAGTCGGATTCCGGCGCTGCGTGAAGACTATAAACTTGGGCGTTTATGCGGTCGTTATTTCCTCGCCACGGTTGGCAAGCTATTAACTGAAAAAGCGCCGCTTACCCGCCATCTGGTGCCAGTGGTGACGCCGGAATCGATCGTTATTCCGCCTGCGCCAGTCGCCAACGATACGCTGGTTGCCGAAGTGAGCGATGCTCCGCAGGCGAACGACCCGACATTTAACAATGAGGATCTGGCTTGATTTGCCGTTTTATCGATACCCACTGCCATTTTGATTTCCCGCCGTTTAGTGGCGATGAAGAGGCCAGCCTGCAACGCGCGGCACAAGCGGGCGTAGGCAAGATCATTGTTCCGGCGACAGAGGCGGAAAATTTTGCCCGCGTGCAGGCGTTAGCGGAAAAATATCAACCGCTGTATGCCGCATTGGGGTTGCATCCGGGGATGTTGGAAAAACATAGCGATGTGTCTCTTGATCAGCTACAGCAGGCGCTGGAAAGGCGTCCGGCGAAGGTGGTGGCGGTGGGGGAGATCGGTCTGGATCTCTTCGGCGACGATCCGCAATTTGAGAGGCAACAGTGGTTACTCGACGAACAGCTGAAACTGGCGAAACGCTACGATCTGCCGGTGATCCTGCATTCACGGCGCACACACGACAAACTGGCGATGCATCTTAAACGCCACGATTTATCGCGCACTGGCGTGGTTCACGGTTTTTCCGGCAGCCTGCAACAGGCCGAGCGGTTTGTACAGCTGGGCTACAAAATCGGCGTAGGCGGTACTATCACCTATCCACGCGCCAGTAAAACCCGCGATGTCATCGCAAAATTACCGCTGGCATCGTTGTTGCTGGAAACCGACGCGCCGGATATGCCGCTCAACGGCTTTCAGGGGAAGCCTAACCGCCCGGAACAGGCTGCGCGGGTGTTTGACGTGCTTTGCGAGTTACGTCCGGAACCAGAAGATGAGATTGCCGAAGTGTTGCTTAATAATACGTATGCGGTGTTTAGCGTTCGTGGGTAGTTTACCCTTCGTAGGCAGCATCCGGCAGTCGGCGCATAATGCCTGATGCGACGCTTGTCGCGTCTTATCATGCCTACAGGTTTGTGCCGAACCGTAGGCCGTATCCGGCATGTCACAAATAGAGCGCCGGAAATATCAACCGGCTCACCCCGCGCACCTTTAACGCATCAGCCAACGGCTCAACGTCTTCCGGCGTGGCGCTCGCCCAGCTTTGCGCCTCGCCATACACGCCGTGGGCATGAAACGCATTCAGGCGAACCGGAACATCGCCAAGTCTCTTGATAAACGTCGCCAGCTCATCGATGTGATGCAAATAATCCACCTGGTCTGGAATTACCAGCAAACGCAGTTCCGCCAGCTTACCGCGCTCTGCCAGCAAACAGATGCTGCGCTTAATCTGCTGATTATCGCGTCCGGTTAATTGCTGATGACATTCGCTCCCCCACGCTTTGAGATCGAGCATCGCGCCGTCGCACACCGGGAGTAATTTTTCCCAGCCGGTTTCGCTCAACATACCGTTACTGTCCACGAGGCAGGTGAGGTGGCGCAGTTGCGGATCGTTTTTGATGGCTGTAAATAGCGCCACTACAAACGGCAGTTGGGTCGTGGCTTCGCCGCCGCTTACCGTTATCCCTTCAATAAACAGCACCGCTTTGCGGACATGGCTAAGCACTTCGTCCACGCTCATGGATTGCGCCATTGGCGTGGCATGTTGCGGACACATCTTCAGGCAGGTATCACACTGCTCGCAGACCACAGCGTTCCACAGCACTTTGCCGTCAACAATCTGCAACGCCTGATGCGGACACTGTGGCACGCACTCTCCGCAATCATTGCAGCGTCCCATCGTCCACGGATTGTGACAGTTTTTGCAGCGCAGATTGCAGCCCTGCAAAAACAGAGCCAGACGACTACCTGGCCCGTCAACGCAGGAGAAGGGGATAATCTTACTGACTAAAGCGCATCTGCTGTTCATGGCTTATCACGCGCGGCTGGCGTTCCAGAATACGAGTGTTGCGTGCGGCTTCTTCGCCCAGCCAGGTGGTGTTGGTGCGTGAACCTTCGGCGCGATATTTTTCTAAGTCCGACAAACGTACCATATAACCGGTAACGCGAACCAGATCGTTACCGCTGACATTGGCGGTAAATTCACGCATTCCGGCTTTAAAGGCACCGAGGCAAAGCTGTACCAGTGCCTGCGGGTTACGTTTGATGGTTTCGTCGAGCGTCAGAATGTCGCTGATGCCGGAATAATAATAAGCATGATGCGGGGCGACAGTTTGCAGATGGGTGATCGGATCTGGCTCATCGCCATACGGCAAACGCGCGCCCGGCGTGGTGCCAATATCGGAACTGATCCCCGACTGTGCGTGTAACATGGCGCGTTTTTGCCATCCATATTTCACGGGGGTATTGGCGACAAACTCCGCCAGTTGCGCGCTGATGCGATAACCCACTTCATTTGCGGCGGCTTCTTTACCGTAACGTGCGGCAATCCCTTCTTTCTCACACAGCAAGTTAACCGCTTCCGCCAGCCCATACATGCCAAACATTGGCACAAAACGTTCAGGGTTAATCAGCCCTTCTTTCACCAGGAAGCTATTCTCAAAGAAGTGTGATTGTTGATAGAGGAATTCACACCGCGCATCGATGATGGCGATCTGCTGCTGGCAGTAGTGCGGTAGAGTGCGCGTAAAGAAGTCATCCAGCGATTCGCTGCGCTCGGCAATGGCTTTCAGGTTAAGGCGTACCAGCGTGCTGCCACCACCCGCCAGCGGCAGTGAGTTGTAACAGCTCACAATCCCGTAGCCCCCTTTTGTGAAAATTTTATCATGCACCGGACCGTTGGCGATGTGCGGTTTGCTACATTCACAGATGTTCTTCGCCACTTCCAGCAGCAGGTCATCAGGGGTGATTTCAGGATCGTAGATAAAGGTCAGGTTCGGTGAAACCTGCTTCAACTCTGCGTCTGCACGTAAGATTGCACGGGTAATGGGCGAATCAGACGGGCCGATATTGGCGTGCATAAAGGCGTCTGGCAGGGTTCTGTCGAGGTAACGCCAGAAACGTTTTATTCGAACATCGATCTCGTCTTGTGTTAGAATTCTAACATACGGTTGCAACAACGCATCCAGTTGCCCCAGGTAGACCGGCATCGATGTGACCGACGGTACGTGGTGGTAAAGAATGGTCAGCAGAGAGAGTGCGTCATCAAGATCTTTCGCGCCTTCCAGCTCCAGCCATTCGGAACCGTTCGCCAGAAAACGGGCGTAATCGGGTAAGACATAGCGCGGTTTGTACGGCGCATGACCTTCAAACATATCGCAGATTACACCCTCATCCAGCGCGCGGCGGGCTTCGGCAGGAAGCTGCGGATAAGGCAGATTGTTTTCTGCTTCCAGAGCCAGAAAATGGCGCTTCTGCTCCGGGCTAAGCACTGGGCTGGTGACAATTTGCTGGCAACGTTGTTGCAGTGCATTTTCATGAGAAGTGGGCATCTTCTTTTCCTTTTATGCCGAAGGTGATGCGCCATTGTAAGAAGTTTCGTGATGTTCACTTTGATCCTGATGCGTTTGCCACCACTGACGCATTCATTTGAAAGTGAATTATTTGAACCAGATCGCATTACAGTGATGCAAACTTGTAAGTAGATTTCCTTAATTGTGATGTATATCGAAGTGTGTTGCGGAGTAGATGTTAGAATACTAACAAACTCGCAAGGTGAATTTTATTGGCGACAAGCCAGGAGAATGAAATGACTGATCTGAAAGCAAGCAGCCTGCGTGCACTGAAATTGATGGACCTGACCACCCTGAATGACGACGACACCGACGAGAAAGTAATTGCTCTGTGTCATCAGGCCAAAACTCCGGTCGGCAATACCGCCGCTATCTGTATCTATCCTCGCTTTATCCCGATTGCTCGCAAAACGCTGAAAGAGCAGGGCACCCCGGAAATCCGAATCGCTACGGTAACCAACTTCCCACACGGTAACGATGACATCGAAATCGCGCTGGCAGAAACCCGTGCGGCAATCGCCTACGGTGCTGATGAAGTTGACGTTGTGTTCCCGTACCGCGCGCTGATGGCGGGTAACGAGCAGGTTGGTTTTGACCTGGTGAAAGCCTGTAAAGAGGCTTGCGCGGCAGCGAATGTACTGCTGAAAGTGATCATCGAAACCGGCGAACTGAAAGACGAAGCGCTGATCCGTAAAGCGTCTGAAATCTCCATCAAAGCGGGTGCGGACTTCATCAAAACCTCTACCGGTAAAGTGGCTGTGAACGCGACGCCGGAAAGCGCGCGCATCATGATGGAAGTGATCCGTGATATGGGCGTAGAAAAAACCGTTGGTTTCAAACCAGCGGGCGGCGTGCGTACTGCGGAAGATGCGCAGAAATATCTCGCCATCGCAGATGAACTGTTCGGTGCTGACTGGGCAGATGCGCGTCACTACCGCTTTGGTGCTTCCAGCCTGCTGGCAAGCCTGTTGAAAGCGCTGGGCCACGGTGACGGTAAGAGCGCCAGCAGCTACTAAGTAAGATGCTTTACGCCTGATGCGCTGCGCTTATCAGGCCTACGAGACGTATCTACCCGTAGGCCGGATAAGGCGTAGACGCATCCGGCAAAAGCCGCCTCATACTCTTTTCCTCGGGAGGTTACCTTGTTTCTCGCACAAGAAATTATTCGTAAAAAACGTGATGGTCATGCGCTAAGCGATGAAGAAATTCGTTTCTTTATCAACGGTATTCGCGACAACACTATCTCCGAAGGGCAGATTGCCGCCCTCGCGATGACCATTTTCTTCCACGATATGACAATGCCTGAGCGTGTCTCGCTGACCATGGCGATGCGAGATTCAGGAACCGTTCTCGACTGGAAAAGCCTGCATCTGAATGGCCCGATTGTTGATAAACACTCCACCGGCGGCGTCGGCGATGTGACTTCGCTGATGTTGGGGCCGATGGTCGCAGCCTGCGGCGGCTATATTCCGATGATCTCCGGTCGCGGCCTCGGTCATACTGGCGGTACGCTCGACAAACTGGAATCCATCCCTGGCTTCGACATTTTCCCGGATGACAACCGTTTCCGCGAAATTATTAAAGACGTCGGCGTAGCGATTATCGGCCAGACCAGCTCACTGGCTCCGGCGGATAAACGTTTCTACGCGACCCGTGATATTACCGCAACCGTGGACTCCATCCCGCTGATCACTGCCTCGATCCTGGCGAAGAAACTGGCGGAAGGTCTGGATGCGCTGGTGATGGACGTGAAAGTGGGTAGCGGCGCGTTTATGCCGACCTACGAACTCTCTGAAGCCCTTGCCGAAGCGATTGTTGGCGTGGCTAACGGCGCTGGCGTGCGCACCACCGCGCTGCTCACCGATATGAATCAGGTACTGGCCTCCAGTGCAGGTAACGCGGTTGAAGTTCGTGAAGCGGTGCAGTTCCTGACGGGGGAATATCGTAACCCGCGTCTGTTTGATGTCACGATGGCGCTGTGCGTGGAGATGCTTATCTCCGGCAAACTGGCGAAAGATGACGCCGAAGCGCGCGCGAAATTGCAAGCAGTGCTGGACAACGGTAAAGCGGCAGAAGTCTTTGGTCGTATGGTAGCGGCACAAAAAGGCCCAACCGACTTCGTTGAGAACTACGCGAAGTATCTGCCGACAGCGATGCTGACGAAAGCAGTCTATGCTGATACCGAAGGTTTTGTCAGTGAAATGGATACCCGCGCGCTGGGGATGGCAGTGGTTGCAATGGGCGGCGGTCGTCGTCAGGCATCTGACACCATTGATTACAGCGTCGGCTTTACTGATATGGCGCGTTTGGGCGACCAGGTAGACGGTCAGCGTCCGCTGGCTGTTATCCACGCGAAAGACGAAAACAGCTGGCAGGACGCGGCGAAAGCGGTGAAAGCGGCAATTAAACTTGCCGATAAAGCACCGGAAAGCACACCAACTGTCTATCGCCGTATCAGCGAATAACGGTATACTGATCTGATCATTTAAATTTGAAGCACTGAGTACGGAGAACATATGAAACGTGCATTTATTATGGTGCTGGACTCATTCGGCATCGGCGCTACAGAAGATGCAGAACGCTTTGGTGACGTCGGGGCTGACACCCTGGGTCATATCGCAGAAGCCTGTGCCAAAGGCGAAGCTGATAACGGTCGTAAAGGCCCGCTCAATCTGCCAAATCTGACCCGTCTGGGGCTGGCGAAAGCACATGAAGGTTCTACCGGTTTCATTCCGGCAGGAATGGACGGCAACGCTGAAGTTATCGGCGCGTACGCATGGGCGCACGAAATGTCATCCGGTAAAGATACCCCGTCTGGTCACTGGGAAATCGCCGGTGTCCCGGTTCTGTTTGAGTGGGGATACTTCTCCGATCACGAAAACAGCTTCCCGCAAGAGCTGCTGGATAAACTGGTTGAACGCGCTAACCTGCCTGGTTATCTCGGTAACTGCCACTCTTCCGGTACGGTCATTCTGGATCAGCTGGGCGAAGAGCACATGAAAACCGGCAAGCCGATTTTCTATACCTCCGCTGACTCCGTGTTCCAGATTGCCTGCCACGAAGAAACCTTTGGCTTGGATAAACTCTACGAACTGTGCGAAATCGCCCGTGAAGAGCTGACCAACGGCGGCTACAACATCGGTCGTGTTATCGCTCGTCCGTTTATTGGCGACAAAGCCGGTAACTTCCAGCGTACCGGTAACCGTCACGACCTGGCTGTTGAGCCGCCAGCACCGACCGTGCTGCAGAAACTGGTTGATGAAAAACACGGTCAGGTGGTTTCTGTCGGTAAAATTGCAGACATCTACGCCAACTGCGGTATCACCAAGAAAGTGAAAGCAACTGGCCTGGACGCGCTGTTTGACGCCACCATCAAAGAGATGAAAGAAGCGGGTGATAACACCATCGTCTTCACCAACTTCGTTGACTTCGACTCTTCCTGGGGCCACCGTCGCGACGTCGCAGGTTATGCGGCGGGTCTGGAACTGTTCGACCGCCGTCTGCCGGAGCTGATGTCTCTGCTGCGCGATGACGACATCCTGATCCTCACTGCTGACCACGGTTGTGATCCGACCTGGACCGGTACTGATCACACGCGTGAACACATTCCGGTACTGGTTTACGGCCCGAAAGTAAAACCGGGCTCACTGGGTCACCGTGAAACCTTCGCGGATATCGGCCAGACTCTGGCAAAATATTTTGGTACTTCTGATATGGAATATGGCAAAGCCATGTTCTGATAATGGGTGCGGCTTGATGCCCTCACCCCGGCCCTCTCCCTCAGGGAGAGGGTGAAAACATGTAGATAAGGATAAAACAATGGCTACCCCACACATTAATGCAGAAATGGGCGATTTCGCTGACGTAGTTTTGATGCCAGGCGACCCGCTGCGTGCAAAGTATATTGCTGAAACTTTCCTTGAAGATGCCCGTGAAGTGAACAACGTTCGCGGTATGCTGGGCTTCACCGGTACTTATAAAGGCCGCAAAATTTCCGTAATGGGTCACGGTATGGGTATCCCGTCCTGCTCCATCTACACCAAAGAACTGATCACCGATTTCGGCGTGAAGAAAATTATCCGCGTGGGTTCCTGTGGCGCAGTTCTGCCGCACGTAAAACTGCGCGACGTCGTTATCGGTATGGGTGCCTGCACCGATTCCAAAGTTAACCGCATCCGTTTTAAAGATCATGACTTTGCCGCTATCGCTGACTTTGACATGGTGCGTAACGCGGTAGACGCGGCTAAAGCACTGGGCATTGATGCTCGCGTTGGTAACCTGTTCTCCGCTGACCTGTTCTACTCTCCGGACGGCGAAATGTTCGACGTGATGGAAAAATACGGCATCCTCGGCGTGGAAATGGAAGCGGCTGGTATCTACGGCGTCGCTGCAGAATTTGGCGCGAAAGCCCTGACCATCTGTACCGTGTCTGACCACATCCGCACTCACGAGCAGACCACTGCCGCTGAGCGTCAGACCACCTTCAACGACATGATCAAAATCGCACTGGAATCCGTTCTGCTGGGCGATAAAGAGTAATTGTGTTTCGCTGAAAGGCGATTGTCGTGTGAAGCCGGAGTGGGAGACTGCTCCGGCTTTTTAGTATCTATTCATCAATAGCAACTGATTTATAGATTTACTATTATTTTTCATATGGATAGAAAATAAAATCTATTCAAGTATCTATTCACGAATCTATTCATTTATGTTCAGCCGTCATCCAGGAAGGGCATATCAGCAACTCTGGTGGACAACCATAAATTTCTGCCATTTTGCTTTTGATGTTTGAGCTAAACCGTTCCGTCTTTTCGATCTATTTTAGAGAATTAATCGAGATACCTAACATTTTACTTACTTCAGCAAGCGATAATTTATGCCTGATACGCACGGCGGCTAGCCAGGAAATACGCTGGCTTAACATTATATTGATAATCTCCCGCTCCTGGTTTTCCAGATCGATCATATTCCCTTCCTTTGGTATTTTAATCAGCGAGTTACCTTACCGCCCCCGCTATCCACGTCGACAACTCCCGTAGCTCTTTTTCCTGGTCCGGGAAGTCAACCAACAGCGCTTCGCACTCTTGTTGCAGCATATCCGCGCGGTACAGGCCGCCTTGCAGTCGCCCGGCGAGGGCTTCCAGCGGCGCGGGGTTGAGGCTGTCGGTAAACACCTGGGCGCGGGTGATATGGCCTTTTTCAACGTCGAAATGCAGTTCCACGCCGCCCCAGCTAAAGCGTTCATCCAGCAGATGCGAGAATGCAGGAGCCTGACCGAAGTTCCATTCCCAGCTACTCTGACGGGCAAAGGTTTCGGCGAAGTTTGGCAAGTCTGGCGTTTTGTCCGGGGAGATGATTTCCGCTTCTACACGCTCGCCATAATGGGCGAAAAAGGCCTTGGTTATGGCCTCGCAAACCTGCTCATGGGTGATCCCCGGCAGCAGCTCGGTGAGGTTGGTCACGCGGGAACGCACTGAGGTAATGCCTTTCGCCGCCAGTTTCTTTTTATCCGGATTGAGATAGTTTGCCAGGCGGCTAAGGTCGGCATTGAGCAGCAAGGTGCCGTGGTGGAAGCCACGATCTTTGGTTTCGCGATAGGCCGATCCTGAGACTTTGCGGTCACCTTCGGCGGTTTTCACCACCAGATCGTTACGCCCGGACGCTTCGGCGCTGACGCCAAGCGCGTTCAGCGCATTGAGCACAATCGACGTGGAGATGGTTTTATCGTACTCCGGCTTGCCAGCCATAAAGGTAAAGCAGGTATTGCCGAGATCGTGGAACACCGCGCCGCCACCGCTACTGCGCCGTGCCAGGCGGACGTTATCTTCTTCCATCCGCCGGGTATTACACTCTTTCCACGGGTTCTGCGCGCGACCAATCACTACCGTGTCGGCATTGCGCCAGAGAAACAGAACGCGCTGCGTGGCGGGCATCTGGCGAAAAATACACTCCTCCACCGCCAGGTTAAACCACGGGTCGTAAGAGTCAGAGATGAGCAGGCGTAATGTGGACATAACGATTTCCTTTCTTGTAGTAATGGGTCACTCTTTTTTCTCGCTTTCTTCCTCTTCCGGCACCGGTTTGCTGGCGGTTAACAGGAAGGGCGATTGCTGCCAGCGGGTACGTTTACCCTGTAGCAGCGTGCGGGTCAGCACTACGCCGATTGCCAGTGAAAGCAGCAACATCAGGCGTAAAATGTTAGTGGTGTTATCCACCTGTTGGGCTTCGGTGGCGAGCGTATGGGTGTCGAGCGTCAGGCGCAGATAGCCGAGCGGTCCGTTTTTCCCGGCAATTGGTTCGACAATCTGCTGGTTAAAATAGCCGCCCGCTTTTTTACCGTCGAGCGCCAGCCGGTCGCGCACTTCGACGCTTTCGCCTGAACGGGCGATAAGATCGCCTTGTTCGTCATACACACCCGCGTCGAGGATGCGGCTTTCATCCGTTAACTGATCGAGGATCGCCTGAATGCGTTTTTCATCTGGTGAGTCGGTACGCATCAGCGGTGCAACGTTCAGCGTCACCTGACGCGCCAGGGTGCGGGCCAGTTCTTCCAGCTGTGGATTACGCTGTCGCTGGTGGTTTTGACTAAACCATGACGCCCCCTGCATCAGTGCCACTAACAAGGCAAGACAGAACAGGACAATCACTGCCCGATGCAGCCGGAATTTCAGTTTTGTGCGAGCCATCTTCCACCCTTTGAAAATTTGAGACTTAATGTTGCCAGAAGCAATGGATACAAGGTAGCCTCATGCGTTATTTTCCCTGCTTCGAACGATTTTACAGGAGCCTTAATGCCTAACATTACCTGGTGCGACCTGCCTGAAGATGTCTCTTTATGGCCGGGTCTGCCTCTTTCATTAAGTGGTGATGAAGTGATGCCACTGGATTACCACGCAGGTCGTAGCGGCTGGCTGCTGTATGGTCGTGGGCTGGATAAACAGCGTCTGACCCAATACCAGAGCAAACTGGGTGCGGCGATGGTGATTGTTGCCGCCTGGTGCGTGGAAGATTATCAGGTGATTCGTCTGGCAGGTTCACTCACCGCACGGGCTACGCGCCTGGCCCATGAAGCGCAACTGGATGTCGCCCCGCTGGGGAAAATCCCGCACCTGCGCACGCCGGGTTTGCTGGTGATGGACATGGATTCCACCGCCATCCAGATTGAATGTATTGATGAAATTGCCAAACTGGCCGGAACGGGCGAGATGGTGGCGGAAGTAACCGAACGGGCGATGCGCGGCGAACTCGATTTTACCGCCAGCCTGCGCAGCCGTGTGGCGACGCTGAAAGGCGCTGACGCCAATATTCTGCAACAGGTGCGTGAAAATCTGCCGCTGATGCCAGGCTTAACGCAACTGGTGCTCAAGCTGGAAACGCTGGGCTGGAAAGTGGCGATTGCCTCCGGCGGCTTTACTTTCTTTGCTGAATATCTGCGCGACAAGCTGCGCCTGACCGCCGTGGTAGCCAATGAACTGGAGATCATGGACGGTAAATTTACCGGCAATGTGATCGGCGACATCGTAGACGCGCAGTACAAAGCGAAAACTTTGACTCGCCTCGCGCAGGAGTATGAAATCCCGCTGGCGCAGACCGTGGCGATTGGCGATGGAGCTAATGACCTGCCGATGATCAAAGCAGCAGGGCTGGGGATTGCCTACCATGCCAAGCCAAAAGTGAATGAAAAGGCGGAAGTCACCATCCGTCACGCTGACCTGATGGGGGTATTCTGCATCCTCTCAGGCAGCCTGAATCAGAAGTAATTGCTCGCCCGCCATCCTGCGGGCGGCACAGCATTAACGAGGTACACCGTGGCAAAAGCTCCAAAACGCGCCTTTGTTTGTAATGAATGCGGGGCCGATTATCCGCGCTGGCAGGGGCAGTGCAGTGCCTGTCATGCCTGGAACACCATCACCGAGGTGCGTCTTGCTGCGTCGCCAACGGTGGCGCGTAACGAGCGTCTCAGCGGCTATGCCGGTAGCGCCGGGGTGGCAAAAGTCCAGAAACTCTCCGATATCAGCCTTGAAGAGCTGCCGCGTTTTTCCACCGGATTTAAAGAGTTCGACCGCGTACTAGGCGGCGGCGTGGTGCCAGGAAGTGCCATTCTGATTGGCGGTAACCCTGGTGCGGGGAAATCCACGCTGTTGCTGCAAACGCTGTGCAAACTGGCCCAGCAGATGAAAACGCTGTATGTCACCGGCGAAGAGTCGCTGCAACAGGTGGCAATGCGCGCTCATCGACTTGGCCTGCCGACTGACAATCTCAATATGTTGTCGGAAACCAGCATCGAGCAGATCTGCCTGATTGCCGAAGAAGAGCAACCGAAACTGATGGTAATTGACTCGATCCAGGTGATGCATATGGCGGATGTACAATCATCGCCTGGTAGCGTGGCGCAGGTGCGTGAAACGGCGGCTTATCTGACGCGCTTCGCCAAAACGCGCGGTGTGGCGATTGTCATGGTTGGGCACGTAACCAAAGATGGCTCGCTGGCTGGCCCTAAAGTGCTGGAACACTGTATCGACTGTTCGGTGCTTCTGGATGGTGATGCCGACTCCCGTTTTCGCACCTTGCGCAGCCATAAAAACCGCTTCGGCGCGGTGAATGAGCTGGGCGTCTTCGCGATGACCGAACAGGGGCTGCGTGAAGTCAGCAACCCTTCGGCAATTTTCTTAAGTCGCGGAGATGAAGTGACCTCCGGCAGCTCCGTGATGGTGGTGTGGGAAGGAACGCGTCCGTTGCTGGTGGAGATTCAGGCGCTGGTCGATCACTCGATGATGGCGAATCCGCGCCGCGTGGCAGTGGGGCTGGAACAAAACCGTCTGGCAATCCTGCTGGCTGTCTTGCACCGTCACGGTGGTCTGCAAATGGCCGATCAGGATGTATTTGTGAACGTGGTCGGCGGCGTGAAGGTAACCGAAACCAGTGCCGATTTAGCGTTACTGCTGGCGATGGTTTCCAGCCTGCGTGACAGACCGCTGCCACAGGATCTGGTGGTGTTTGGTGAAGTCGGGCTGGCAGGGGAGATCCGCCCGGTGCCCAGCGGTCAGGAACGAATTTCAGAAGCGGCGAAACACGGTTTTCGCCGGGCGATTGTTCCGGCGGCTAACGTACCGAAAAAAGCGCCGGAAGGGATGCAGATTTTTGGCGTTAAAAAACTCTCCGACGCGCTTAGCGTGTTCGACGACTTATAATGAGAGATACGGAGGGAGATATGTCGTCATTTGATTACCTGAAAACTGCCATCAAGCAACAGGGCTGCACGCTACAGCAGGTAGCTGATGCCAGCGGTATGACCAAAGGGTATTTAAGCCAGTTACTGAATGCCAAAATTAAAAGCCCCAGCGCGCAAAAGCTGGAGGCGTTGCACCGTTTTTTGGGGCTTGAATTTCCCCGACAGAAGAAAACCATTGGTGTCGTATTCGGTAAGTTCTACCCGCTGCATACCGGACATATCTACCTTATCCAGCGCGCCTGTAGCCAGGTTGACGAGCTGCATATCATTATGGGTTTTGACGATACCCGCGACCGCGCGTTGTTTGAAGACAGCGCCATGTCGCAGCAGCCCACGGTGCCGGATCGTCTGCGCTGGTTATTACAAACTTTTAAATATCAGAAAAATATTCGCATTCATGCTTTCAACGAAGAGGGCATGGAGCCGTATCCGCACGGCTGGGATGTGTGGAGCAACGGCATCAAAAAGTTTATGGCTGAAAAGGGGATTCAGCCGGACCTGATCTACACCTCGGAAGAAGCCGATGCGCCACAGTATATGGAACATCTGGGGATCGATACGGTGCTGGTCGATCCGAAACGTACCTTTATGAGTATCAGCGGTGCGCAGATCCGCGAAAACCCGTTCCGCTACTGGGAATATATTCCTACGGAAGTGAAGCCGTTCTTTGTACGTACCGTGGCGATCCTTGGTGGCGAGTCGAGCGGTAAATCCACCCTGGTAAACAAACTTGCCAATATCTTCAATACCACCAGTGCGTGGGAATATGGTCGCGATTATGTCTTTTCACACCTCGGCGGTGATGAGATCGCATTGCAGTATTCCGATTACGATAAAATCGCGCTGGGCCACGCACAATACATTGATTTTGCAGTGAAATATGCCAATAAAGTGGCGTTTATTGACACTGATTTTGTCACTACCCAGGCGTTCTGCAAAAAGTACGAAGGGCGTGAGCATCCGTTCGTACAGGCGTTGATTGATGAATACCGTTTCGATCTGGTGATCCTGCTGGAGAACAACACGCCGTGGGTGGCGGATGGTTTACGCAGCCTCGGCAGTTCGGTGGATCGCAAAGAGTTCCAGAACTTGCTGGTGGAGATGCTGGAAGAGAACAATATCGAATTCGTGCGGGTTGAAGAGGACGATTATGACAGCCGTTTCCTGCGCTGCGTGGAGCTGGTGCGGGAGATGATGGGGGAGCAGAGATAACCGCGATGAAACGGCTCAAAGGCGAGGTATAAAATAAGTTTTTTGATGAGTTGAAAACCTCTCTGGAAGAGGCTGTCGAGATTAAACAAGGTTTAAAAGAATCAGCACGGGTGACCCGCTACGAATTTGCGGATACTAAGGCTGTTGTAGGCCGGAAAAGGCGTTCACGCCGTATCCGGCATTCGGTGCTCAATGCCTGATGCGACGCTTACCGCGTCTTATCAGGCCTGGAGATTCACAACGTATTGAAATTTCTTGGTTTGTAGGCCGGATAAGGCGTT
This sequence comes from Escherichia sp. WS33, assembly GCF_046486385.1. Taxonomy (NCBI): domain Bacteria; kingdom Pseudomonadati; phylum Pseudomonadota; class Gammaproteobacteria; order Enterobacterales; family Enterobacteriaceae; genus Escherichia; species Escherichia sp. WS33. The sequence goes on from NZ_JBJQLJ010000034.1 coordinate 21,808, forward strand.
CACGCCGCATCCGGCATTTTACGCATTACTTCGCAATACGCTTGTACTTGATACGCTTCGGCTCCAGTGCGTCTGCGCCCAGCGTGCGTTTCTTGTACTCTTCGTACTCGGTAAAGTTACCTTCGAAGAACTCAACTTTACCTTCATCCTGGTAATCCAGAATGTGCGTGGCGATACGGTCGAGGAACCAACGGTCGTGCGAGATAACCATCGCGCAGCCCGGGAACTCCAGCAGGGCGTTTTCCAGCGCGCGCAGGGTTTCGATATCCAGGTCATTGGTTGGTTCGTCGAGCAGCAGCATGTTGCCGCCAACCTGCAGCAGCTTCGCCAGATGCAGACGACCGCGCTCACCACCGGAAAGTTCACCAACGCGTTTACCCTGATCAACCCCTTTAAAGTTAAAGCGGCCAACGTAGGCGCGGCTTGGCATCTCGGTGTTGCCGATCTTCATAATATCCAGCCCGCCGGAAACTTCTTCCCAAACGGTTTTGCTGTTATCCATTGAGTCACGGAACTGATCAACCGATGCCAGTTTTACCGTTTCACCTAAAGTGATGGTGCCGCTGTCCGGCTGTTCCTGACCAGAGATCATACGGAACAGGGTCGATTTACCCGCGCCGTTCGGACCGATGATCCCGACGATTGCCCCTTTCGGGATCGAGAAGCTCAGGTCATCAATCAGCAGGCGATCACCGTAGGATTTACGCAGGTTGCTGACTTCCAGCACTTTATCGCCCAGACGCGGTCCAGGTGGAATAAACAGTTCGTTGGTTTCGTTACGTTTCTGATATTCGGTGCTGTTCAGCTCTTCAAAGCGTGCCAGACGTGCTTTACCTTTCGACTGGCGGCCTTTAGTTCCCTGACGTACCCACTCCAGCTCTTTCTCGATCGACTTACGACGCGCCGCTTCTTGTGAAGCTTCCTGCGCCAGGCGCTGATCTTTCTGCTCCAGCCAGGAGGAGTAGTTGCCTTCCCACGGAATACCTTCACCGCGGTCAAGTTCGAGGATCCAGCCTGCAACGTTATCGAGGAAGTAACGGTCGTGAGTAATCGCCACAACGGTGCCTTCGAAGTCGTGCAGGAAGCGTTCCAGCCAGGCCACGGATTCGGCATCCAGGTGGTTGGTCGGTTCGTCGAGCAGCAGCATGTCTGGTTTTTCCAGAAGCAGGCGGCACAACGCCACGCGACGACGCTCACCACCGGAGAGGTTAGCGATTTTCGCGTCCCAATCTGGCAGACGCAGCGCATCCGCCGCACGCTCCAGCTGTACGTTCAGGTTATGACCGTCGTGAGCCTGAATGATCTCTTCCAGACGGCCTTGTTCAGCGGCCAGCTTGTCAAAATCGGCATCCGGATCGGCGTACAGCGCATACACTTCATCCAGGCGTTTCAGGGCGTTAACCACTTCAGAAACCGCTTCTTCAATGGACTCACGCACGGTGTGTTCCGGGTTCAGCTGCGGTTCCTGCGGCAGGTAACCAATCTTGATGTCTGGCTGCGGACGCGCTTCACCTTCGATGTCTTTATCAATGCCCGCCATAATGCGCAGCAGGGTAGACTTACCCGCGCCGTTCAGACCCAGGACACCAATTTTTGCCCCAGGGAAGAAACTCAGAGAGATGTTTTTCAAAATATGACGTTTCGGCGGAACAACTTTGCCGACACGATGCATGGTATAAACGAATTGAGCCACGTTGGACTTCGCCTCTATGTTTATCGTGATGATGAGTTTTCAAAGGCGAAGTGTAGCCTTTTTCCCCGCCTAATCCCAGTTGGTCGATCACCTTCGCAGTAAAAGTAAAAAAGTGTCCGTAACGTGGCGTAAACGGCAATGACTGGTTAGCATAAATCTATTACGCGGCATGACGCTGCATTGATGTATTTACACTTAGAGGATGCGCTTGTGGAAAAAGCCAAACAAGTTACCTGGCGGCTGTTGGCTGCCGGTGTCTGTCTGCTGACGGTCAGCAGCGTGGCGCGAGCCGACTCACTGGATGAGCAGCGTAGCCGTTACGCGCAAATCAAGCAGGCCTGGGATAATCGACAAATGGATGTGGTCGAACAAATGATGCCTGGACTGAAGGATTATCCGCTTTATCCCTACCTGGAATACCGCCAGATCACCGATGATCTGATGAATCAACCGGCGGTGACGGTCACTAACTTTGTTCGCGCTAACCCCACGCTTCCTCCCGCTCGCACGCTGCAATCTCGTTTCGTCAATGAACTGGCGCGGCGTGAAGACTGGCGTGGCTTGTTAGCCTTTAGCCCGGAAAAGCCCGGAACTACCGAAGCGCAATGTAATTACTACTATGCGAAATGGAACACCGGGCAGAGTGAAGAAGCCTGGCAAGGGGCGAAAGAGCTGTGGCTAACCGGCAAGAGCCAGCCTAACGCCTGTGACAAGTTATTTAGCGTCTGGCGTGCGTCAGGTAAACAAGATCCGCTGGCGTATTTAGAGCGTATCCGTCTGGCGATGAAAGCGGGTAACACTGGCCTGGTAACAGTGCTGGCAGGGCAGATGCCTGCCGATTACCAGACTATCGCCTCGGCAATCATTTCACTGGCGAACAACCCTAATACGGTACTGACCTTCGCGCGTACAACCGGAGCGACCGATTTTACCCGTCAAATGGCAGCGGTGGCGTTTGCCAGTGTGGCGCGGCAGGATGCTGAAAATGCACGGCTGATGATCCCGTCGCTTGCCCAGGCGCAGCAGCTTAATGAAGATCAGATTCAGGAGCTGCGCGATATCGTCGCCTGGCGTTTGATGGGCAACGATGTCACCGACGAGCAGGCGAAATGGCGCGATGACGCCATTATGCGCTCGCAATCCACGTCGTTGATTGAACGCCGTGTGCGAATGGCACTTGGCACCGGCGATCGTCGCGGCCTGAATACCTGGCTGGCGCGTCTGCCGATGGAAGCAAAAGAGAAAGATGAATGGCGTTACTGGCAGGCGGATTTATTGCTGGAACGCGGACGTGAAGCTGAAGCGAAAGAGATTTTGCATCAACTCATGCAACAGCGTGGTTTCTACCCGATGGTTGCAGCACAACGCATCGGAGAAGAGTATGAGCTGAAGATTGATAAAGCGCCGCAGAATGTTGACAGCGCCCTGACTCAGGGGCCGGAGATGGCGCGCGTGCGCGAGTTGATGTACTGGAATCTCGATAACACCGCGCGTAGCGAGTGGGCCAATCTGGTGAAGAGCAAGTCAAAAACAGAGCAGGCTCAACTGGCGCGGTATGCTTTCAACAACCAATGGTGGGATCTTAGCGTTCAGGCAACGATCGCCGGGAAGCTATGGGATCATCTGGAAGAGCGATTCCCGCTGGCTTACAACGATCTTTTCAAACGCTACACCAGCGGTAAGGAGATCCCGCAAAGCTATGCGATGGCGATTGCCCGTCAGGAGAGCGCCTGGAATCCAAAAGTGAAATCACCGGTAGGGGCCAGCGGCCTGATGCAGATTATGCCTGGTACAGCGACCCATACGGTGAAGATGTTCTCTATTCCCGGTTATAGTAGCCCTGGGCAATTGCTGGATCCGGAAACGAATATCAACATTGGCACCAGTTATCTGCAATATGTTTATCAGCAGTTTGGCAATAACCGTATTTTCTCCTCAGCAGCTTATAACGCCGGACCAGGGCGGGTGCGAACCTGGCTTGGCAACAGCGCCGGGCGTATCGACGCAGTGGCATTTGTCGAGAGTATTCCGTTCTCCGAGACGCGCGGTTATGTGAAGAACGTGCTGGCTTATGACGCTTACTACCGCTATTTCATGGGGGATAAACCGACGTTGATGAGCGCCACGGAATGGGGACGTCGTTACTGATCCGCACGTTTATGATATGCTATCGTACTCTTTAGCGAGTACAACCGGGGGAGGCATTTTGCTTCCCCCGCTAACAATGGCGACATATTATGGCCCAACAATCACCCTATTCAGCAGCGATGGCAGAACAGCGTCACCAGGAGTGGTTACGTTTTGTCGACCTGCTTAAGAATGCCTACCAAAACGATCTCCATTTACCGTTGTTAAACCTGATGCTGACGCCAGATGAGCGCGAAGCGTTGGGGACTCGCGTGCGTATTGTCGAAGAGCTGCTGCGAGGCGAAATGAGCCAGCGTGAGTTAAAAAATGAACTCGGCGCGGGCATCGCGACGATTACGCGTGGATCTAACAGCCTGAAAGCCGCGCCTGTCGAGCTGCGCCAGTGGCTGGAAGAGGTGTTGCTGAAAAGCGATTGATTTTGTAGCCTGGTAAGACGCGTCAGCGTCGCATCAGGCGCTTAATACACCGCATTATGAAACGGACTCAGCGCCAGGATCACCGCCTGGTGATAGACGCTGGCGCGAGTGAGTTTCCCGGCGGTAAACACGCCGATCGCCCCTTCCTTACGACCAATCTCATCAATACCGGTATAACGCGACATTACGGGACCAAGTGCCTCACCTTCACGCACTTTCTGCAGAATCACCGCAGGCAACGGCAAAGTAGCCGAACGCGCCTCGCCGCGCTGGCTGGCGTTTTCAATCACCACCCAACTGAAAGTGCTGTCACCATCGATGCCAGCTTCAATCGCCACCCAAAAATCAGCCTCTGGAAGTAAACGGCGGGCATTTGCTACCCGATTTCGTGCGCCAGCGCGCGTTTCCTCACTGCCAAAGGGTTGTTCCGGTACACCGCTCTCGACGGCAACGGATGCAATATGGCAGGATCCTTCGCCGAAGATCTCGTGAAATGCCTGCAGAATGGCCTGAATTTTAGCGGGATTGGTGGTCGCACAGACAACTTGGTGCATAATCAGCATTACTCAGAAAATTAACGTTACAGCAGTATACGGAAAAAAAGCATGTTACAGGTATACCTAGTCCGCCACGGTGAAACGCAGTGGAACGCCGAGCGACGTATTCAGGGCCAGTCTGACAGCCCGCTGACCGCCAAAGGTGAGCAACAGGCGATGCAGGTGGCAACCCGTGCCAAAGAGCTTGGCATTACGCATATCATCAGTAGCGATTTAGGACGCACCCGGCGTACGGCGGAAATCATCGCCCAGGCCTGCGGCTGTGACATCATCTTTGATTCTCGCCTGCGTGAATTAAACATGGGTGTGCTGGAAAAAAGACATATCGATTCTCTGACCGAAGAAGAAGAGAACTGGCGTCGGCAGCTGGTCAATGGCACCGTTGACGGGCGTATTCCTGAAGGCGAGTCAATGCAGGAGCTCAGCGATCGCGTCAATGCGGCACTGGAATCTTGCCGGGACTTACCGCAGGGAAGCCGACCGCTGCTGGTGAGCCATGGTATTGCACTGGGATGTCTGGTGAGTACGATTCTCGGATTACCAGCATGGGCAGAGCGCCGCTTACGTCTGCGTAACTGTTCTATTTCGCGCGTGGATTATCAGGAAAGCCTGTGGCTGGCGTCTGGCTGGGTTGTTGAAACCGCAGGGGACATCTCGCATCTGGACGCCCCTGCATTAGATGAGTTGCAGCGTTAACGACGGATCGGAATCAGCAGTTCACAGCGCAGATTAATTGGGCGATCTCCCGCTTTGGCGTCTTCTGCCGGGTAGTATCGCTCAATATCCTGACCTTTACGGCGCGTCAGGTTGAGCATTGGCATGCACGTTCCGTATACCGTAAGGATAAACTCCTGCACGCCGGTTCCCAGACCTTCATAGGTAAACATCACATATTCGCCGCCCTGCAGCATCACCGGATGCCCCGTCAGTACATAGCCATCTGCCTGATCCTGGGCTAACGCGGTGGTATAGAATACCTCTTGTTCGTCGTCTTTATCCTGACTCGGACGCGTTTCATTCAGGCCGTAGAGCACTGGCGGAATGGTCGGCGCGTTGCCGAGAAAATCGTGCCAGAACTGATAACGCATTTCATGGCGGAAATCAGAGATTTGCTCCAGCGAACAGGAGTAGCTCTGGGTAACACCAATCAGCGGCGTATCTTCCAGGGTGACAAATTTGTGCTCTGGCATTGTGAATTCACCCAGACGTAGCGGCGGGCGAATACCAAAGGCGCTCCATTCAGGAGAACGGCGGTAAAGTGCAGGAGTCTGGGCAAACTGCTTCTTGAATGCGCGGGTAAATGTCTGTTGAGAGTCGAAGCGGTATTGCAGCGCGATGTCCAGAATCGGACGCGCAGTCAGGCGTAGTGCGACCGCCGATTTCGACAAACGACGAGCACGAATATACGCGCCAATAGCATGGCCAGTGACATCTTTAAACATTCTCTGTAAGTGCCACTTGGAATAACCTGCTTTCGCCGCTACATTGTCGAGCGACAGGGGCTGATCCAGATGACCTTCCAGCCAGATTAAAAGGTCGCGAATAATGCCGGCCTGATCCATAAAATATCCTCATCCTTTCAACAACGAGCACCTGACATCAGGTAATTGGATAATAGCATTTTTTGCTGTTTTAGCATTCAGTGTTTTTTTCTTAGTAGAGTATGTTTTAGGGCTTGACGGAAATAAAAGTATTGAGATTTTGTTCTTAATCAATATGTTATTTACCGTGACGAACTAATTGCTCGTGTAATAGATAAAAATGGTAACAATATGAAATACAAGCATTTGATCCTGTCTTTAAGCCTGATAATGCTGGGGCCATTGGCTCATGCAGAAGAGATTGGTTCGGTCGACACCGTATTTAAAATGATCGGCCCGGATCACAAAATTGTTGTGGAAGCCTTTGACGATCCCGATGTGAAAAATGTCACCTGTTATGTGAGCCGGGCGAAAACCGGGGGTATTAAAGGGGGATTGGGCCTGGCGGAAGATACCTCCGATGCGGCCATTTCTTGTCAGCAAGTCGGGCCGATTGAACTGTCGGATCGTATTAAAAACGGCAAAGCTCAGGGCGAGGTAGTATTCAAAAAACGTACGTCCCTGGTCTTTAAGTCGTTACAGGTCGTGCGCTTTTATGATGCTAAACGCAACGCGCTCGCTTATCTGGCTTACTCCGACAAAGTTGTAGAAGGTTCGCCGAAAAACGCGATTAGCGCGGTTCCTGTCATGCCGTGGCGGCAATAACAGAGGCGATTTATGCAACGGGAAACGGTCTGGTTAGTGGAAGATGAGCAAGGGATAGCCGACACGCTGGTCTACATGTTGCAGCAGGAAGGTTTTGCCGTCGAGGTCTTTGAGCGAGGCTTGCCGGTGCTGGATAAAGCTCGCCAGCTGGTTCCCGACGTCATGATTCTCGACGTTGGTTTGCCTGATATCAGCGGCTTTGAATTATGCCGCCAGTTACTGGCGCTCCATCCGGCGTTACCTGTACTGTTCCTGACGGCCCGAAGTGAAGAGGTCGATCGCCTGCTTGGGCTGGAAATTGGCGCTGACGACTATGTGGCTAAACCGTTTTCACCCCGCGAAGTGTGCGCCAGGGTGCGCACCTTACTGCGTCGGGTGAAGAAGTTCTCGTCGCCGTCTCCCGTCATCCGTATTGGTCATTTTGAATTGAATGAACCCGCGGCGCAGATCAGCTGGTTTGACACGCCATTAACGCTGACGCGGTATGAGTTTTTATTGCTGAAGACGTTACTCAAGTCGCCAGGCCGCGTCTGGTCCCGCCAGCAACTGATGGATAGCGTGTGGGAAGATGCGCAGGACACCTACGATCGCACCGTTGATACCCACATTAAAACGTTGCGTGCCAAGCTGCGCGCCATCAACCCCGATCTTTCACCGATTAATACTCATCGCGGCATGGGATATAGCCTGAGGGGCCTGTAATGCGTATCGGCATGCGGTTGCTGCTGGGCTATTTTTTACTGGTGGCGGTGGCGGCCTGGTTCGTACTGGCTATTTTTGTCAAAGAAGTTAAACCGGGCGTGCGAAGAGCAACGGAGGGGACGTTAATCGATACCGCAACGTTGCTGGCGGAGCTGGCGCGTCCCGATTTGCTCTCTGGGGACCCAACGCATGGGCAACTGGCGCAGGCGTTTAATCAGCTACAACATCGCCCGTTTCGCGCCAATATCGGTGGCATTAACAAAGTGCGCAATGAATATCATGTCTATATGACCGATTCGCAGGGTAAAGTATTGTTCGATTCGGCAAATAAAGCCGTTGGGCAGGATTATTCGCGCTGGAATGACGTCTGGCTAACGTTGCGTGGTCAGTATGGTGCGCGCAGCACGTTGCAAAATCCTGCCGATCCCGAAAGTTCGGTGATGTATGTTGCCGCGCCGATTATGGACGGCTCGCGGCTTATTGGCGTTTTGAGCGTAGGCAAACCGAACGCGGCGATGGCTCCGGTCATTAAACGCAGCGAGCGGCGAATTTTATGGGCCAGCGCCATTTTGTTGGGGATCGCACTGGTGATTGGCGCAGGCATGGTTTGGTGGATCAACCGCTCCATTGCCCGGCTCACTCGCTATGCTGATTCCGTCACTGACAATAAGCCCGTTCCTCTTCCCGATCTCGGTAGTAGCGAGCTGCGTAAACTCGCGCAGGCGCTGGAAAGTATGCGCGTGAAGCTGGAAGGGAAAAACTATATTGAGCAGTATGTTTATGCGTTAACCCATGAGCTAAAAAGCCCACTGGCGGCGATTCGTGGCGCGGCGGAAATTTTACGCGAAGGTCCGCCGCCTGAAGTAGTGGCTCGTTTTACTGACAACATTCTGACGCAAAATGCGCGAATGCAGGCACTGGTGGAAACGTTACTACGCCAGGCAAGACTGGAGAATCGTCAGGAAGTCGTTTTGACTGCTGTTGATGTGGCGGCATTATTCCGCCGCGTCAGCGAAGCGCGCACCGTGCAGTTGGCAGAAAAAAACATCACTCTACATGTTACGCCCACCGAGGTTAATGTTGCTGCTGAACCGGCGTTACTGGATCAGGCGCTGGGGAATTTACTGGATAACGCCATCGATTTTACCCCCGAGAGCGGTCGTATAACGCTAAGCGCCGAAGTGGATCAGGAACACGTCACGCTTAAGGTGCTGGATACCGGTAGTGGTATTCCTGACTACGCGCTGTCACGTATTTTTGAACGCTTTTACTCTTTGCCGCGTGCAAATGGGCAAAAAAGCAGCGGTCTGGGGTTGGCGTTCGTCAGTGAGGTCGCCCGTTTGTTTAACGGCGAAGTCACGCTGCGCAACGTGCAGGAAGGTGGCGTGCTGGCCTCGCTTCGACTTCACCGTCACTTCACATAGCTTCAAATTCTTCCCACATAGCCTTCGTATCCTGCTGCCATTGCAAAGGAGAAGACTATGTTGAAATCCCCCCTGTTCTGGAAAATGACCACCCTGTTTGGTGCAGTATTGCTGTTGTTGATTCCGATAATGCTGATTCGGCAGGTGATTGTCGAACGTGCCGATTACCGTAGCGATGTGGAAGATGCGATTCGCCAAAGTACCAGCGGGCCGCAAAAACTCGTTGGGCCGCTCATCGCTATTCCTGTGACCGAGCTTTATACGGTGCAGGAAGACGATAAAACCGTGGAGCGGAAACGAAGTTTTATCCATTTTTGGTTACCTGAGTCATTGATGGTTGATGGCAATCAGAACGTTGAAGAACGCAAGATAGGGATTTATACCGGTCAGGTCTGGCACAGTGATTTAACGCTAAAAGCCGATTTCGATGTTTCGCGTCTTAGCGAACTCGACGCACCAAATATCACCTTAGGCAAGCCATTTATTGTGATTAGCGTCGGGGATGCGCGTGGTATTGGTGTGGTGAAAGCGCCTGAAGTTAACGGAACAGCGCTGACCATCGAACCCGGTACCGGGTTAGAGCAAGGCGGGCAGGGCGTGCATATCCCTTTACCCGAAGGGGACTGGCGCAAGCAGAACCTGAAGCTGAATATGGCCCTGAATTTAAGCGGTACCGGCGATCTTTCTGTGGTGCCTGCCGGGCGTAATAGCGAAATGACCTTAACCAGCAACTGGCCGCATCCCAGTTTTTTAGGTGATTTTTTGCCAGCCAAACGGGAAGTTAGCGAGTCAGGTTTTCAGGCGCAATGGCAAAGCAGCTGGTTTGCAAATAATCTCGGTGAGCGTTTTGCTTCAGGCAATGATACCGGCTGGGAAAACTTCCCCGCGTTTAGCGTCGCAGTGACGACGCCAGCCGATCAATACCAATTAACTGACCGGGCGACTAAGTATGCCATTCTGCTGATTGCGCTGACTTTTATGGCGTTCTTTGTTTTTGAAACGCTCACCGCGCAACGCTTACACCCAATGCAATATTTGCTGGTGGGGCTTTCATTGGTGATGTTTTATTTGCTCTTGCTGGCGCTTTCTGAACATACCGGTTTTACCGTGGCATGGATAATCGCCAGTCTGATTGGGGCGTTAATGAACGGTATTTATTTGCAGGCGGTATTGAAAGGCTGGCGCAACAGCATGTTGTTTACCCTCGCGCTGTTGTTGCTGGATGGTGTGATGTGGGGACTGCTCAACTCTGCCGATAGCGCGCTGTTGTTGGGAACCAGTGTGCTGGTGGTGGCGCTGGCCGGCATGATGTTTGTGACCCGTAATATCGACTGGTATGCGTTTTCACTGCCGAAAATGAAAGCCAGTAAAGAAGTTACAATGGACGATCAATTACGTATCTGGAAATAAGGTTGAAAAATAAAAACGGCGCTAAAAAGCGCCGTTTTTTTTGACGGTGGTAAAGCCGATTAATCTTCCAGATCACCACAGAAGCGATAACCTTCACCGTGGATGGTGGCGATGATTTCCGGCGTATCCGGCGTAGATTCGAAATGTTTACGAATACGGCGGATCGTCACGTCTACAGTACGGTCGTGTGGTTTCAGCTCACGGCCGGTCATTTTCTTCAGCAGTTCAGCACGAGACTGAATTTTGCCTGGGTTTTCACAGAAGTGAAGCATGGCGCGGAACTCGCTGCGCGGCAGCTTGTACTGCTCGCCATCAGGGCCGATCAACGAACGGCTGTTGATGTCCAGTTCCCAACCATTGAACTTGTAGCTTTCAACGCTACGACGTTCTTCGCTGACAGTACCCAGATTCATGGTACGGGACAGCAGGTTGCGTGCACGAATCGTCAGTTCACGCGGGTTGAACGGTTTGGTGATGTAGTCATCTGCACCGATTTCGAGGCCGAGAATTTTATCGACTTCGTTGTCACGGCCAGTCAGGAACATCAACGCAACATTCGCCTGCTCGCGCAGTTCACGCGCTAACAGAAGACCGTTCTTACCCGGCAGATTGATATCCATGATCACCAGGTTGATGTCATATTCAGAGAGGATCTGATGCATTTCCGCGCCATCTGTCGCTTCGAAAACATCATAGCCTTCCGCTTCGAAAATACTTTTCAACGTGTTGCGTGTTACCAACTCGTCTTCAACGATAAGAATGTGCGGGGTCTGCATGTTTGCTACCTAAATTGCCAACTAAATCGAAACAGGAAGTACAAAAGTCCCTGACCTGCCTGATGCATGCTGCAAATTAACATGATCGGCGTAACATGACTAAAGTACGTAATTGCGTTCTTGATGCACTTTCCATCAACGTCAACAACATCATTAGCTTGGTCGTGGGTACTTTCCCTCAGGACCCGACAGTGTCAAAAACGGCTGTCATCCTAACCATTTTAACAGCAACATAACAGGCTAAGAGGGGCCGGACACCCAATAAAACTACGCTTCGTTGACATATATCAAGTTCAATTGTAGCACGTTAACAGTTTGATGAAATCATCGTATCTAAATGCTAGCTTTCGTCACATTATTTTAATAATCCAACTAGTTGCATCATACAACTAATAAACGTGGTGAATCCAATTGTCGAGATTTATTTTTTATAAAATTATCCTAAGTAAACAGAAGGATATGTAGCATTTTTTAACAATTCAACCGTTAGTACAGTCAGGAAATAGTTTAGCCTTTTTTAAGCTAAGTAAAGGGCTTTTTCTGCGACTTACGTTAAGAATTTGTAAATTCGCACCGCGTAATAAGTTGACAGTGATCACCCTGTTCGCGGTTATTTGGTCAAGAAGAGTGGCAATATGCGTATAACGATTATTCTGGTCGCACCCGCCAGAGCAGAAAATATTGGGGCAGCGGCGCGGGCAATGAAAACGATGGGTTTTAGCGAACTGCGGATTGTCGATAGTCAAGCGCACCTGGAGCCAGCCACCCGCTGGGTCGCACATGGATCTGGTGATATTATTGATAATATTAAAGTTTTCCCGACGCTGGCTGAATCGTTACACGATGTCGATTTCACTGTCGCCACCACTGCGCGCAGTCGGGCGAAATATCATTACTACGCCACGCCAGTAGAACTGGTGCCGCTGTTAGAGGAAAAATCTTCATGGATGAGCCATGCCGCGCTGGTGTTTGGTCGCGAAGATTCCGGGCTGACTAACGAAGAGTTAGCGTTGGCTGACGTTCTTACTGGTGTGCCGATGGTGGCGGATTATCCTTCGCTCAATCTGGGGCAGGCGGTGATGGTCTATTGCTATCAATTAGCAACATTAATACAACAACCGGCGAAAAGTGACACAACGGCAGACCAACATCAACTGCAAGCTTTACGCGAACGAGTCATGGCATTGCTGACGACTCTGGCAGTGGCAGATGACATAAAACTGGTCGACTGGTTACAACAACGCCTGGGGCTTTTAGAGCAACGAGACACGGCAATGTTGCACCGTTTGCTGCATGATATTGAAAAAAATATCACCAAATAAAAAACGCCTTAGTAAGTATTTTTCAGCTTTTCATTCTGACTGCAACGGGCAATATGTCTCTGTGTGGATTAAAAAAAGAGTGTCTGATAGCAGCTTCTGAACTGGTTACCTGCCGTGAGTAAATTAAAATTTTATTGACTTAGGTCACTAAATACTTTAACCAATATAGGCATAGCGCACAGACAGATAAAAATTACAGAGTACACAACATCCATGAAACGCATTAGCACCACCATTACCACCACCATCACCATTACCACAGGTAACGGTGCGGGCTGACGCGTACAGGAAACACAGAAAAAAGCCCGCACCTGACAGTGCGGGCTTTTTTTTCGACCAAAGGTAACGAGGTAACAACCATGCGAGTGTTGAAGTTCGGCGGTACATCAGTGGCAAATGCAGAACGTTTTCTGCGTGTTGCCGATATTCTGGAAAGCAATGCCAGGCAGGGGCAGGTGGCCACCGTCCTCTCTGCCCCCGCCAAAATCACCAACCACCTGGTGGCGATGATTGAAAAAACCATTAGCGGCCAGGATGCTTTACCCAATATCAGCGATGCCGAACGTATTTTTGCCGAACTTTTGACGGGACTCGCCGCCGCCCAGCCGGGGTTCCCGCTGGCGCAATTGAAAACTTTCGTCGATCAGGAATTTGCCCAAATAAAACATGTCCTGCATGGCATTAGTTTGTTGGGGCAGTGCCCGGATAGCATCAACGCTGCGCTGATTTGCCGTGGCGAGAAAATGTCGATCGCCATTATGGCCGGCGTGTTAGAAGCGCGTGGTCACAACGTTACCGTTATCGATCCGGTCGAAAAACTGCTGGCAGTGGGGCATTACCTCGAATCTACCGTCGATATTGCTGAGTCCACCCGCCGTATTGCGGCAAGCCGCATTCCGGCTGATCACATGGTGTTGATGGCAGGTTTCACCGCCGGTAATGAAAAAGGCGAACTGGTGGTACTTGGACGCAACGGTTCCGACTACTCCGCGGCGGTGCTGGCTGCCTGTTTACGCGCCGATTGTTGCGAGATTTGGACGGACGTTGACGGGGTCTATACCTGCGACCCGCGTCAGGTGCCCGATGCGAGGTTGTTGAAGTCGATGTCCTACCAGGAAGCGATGGAGCTTTCCTACTTCGGCGCTAAAGTTCTTCACCCCCGCACCATTACCCCCATCGCCCAGTTCCAGATCCCTTGCCTGATTAAAAATACCGGAAATCCTCAAGCACCAGGTACGCTCATTGGTGCCAGTCGTGATGAAGACGAATTACCGGTCAAGGGCATTTCCAATCTGAATAACATGGCAATGTTCAGCGTTTCCGGCCCGGGGATGAAAGGAATGGTCGGCATGGCGGCGCGCGTCTTTGCCGCGATGTCACGCGCCCGTATTTCCGTGGTGCTGATTACGCAATCATCTTCCGAATACAGTATCAGTTTCTGCGTTCCGCAAAGCGACTGTGTGCGGGCTGAACGGGCAATGCAGGAAGAGTTCTACCTGGAACTGAAAGAAGGCTTACTGGAGCCGCTGGCGGTGACGGAACGGCTGGCCATTATCTCGGTGGTAGGTGATGGTATGCGCACCTTGCGTGGGATCTCGGCGAAATTCTTTGCCGCGCTGGCCCGCGCCAATATCAACATTGTCGCCATTGCTCAGGGATCTTCTGAACGCTCAATCTCTGTCGTGGTAAATAACGATGATGCGACCACTGGCGTGCGCGTTACTCATCAGATGCTGTTCAATACCGATCAGGTTATCGAAGTGTTTGTGATTGGCGTCGGTGGCGTTGGCGGTGCGCTGCTGGAGCAACTGAAGCGTCAACAAAGCTGGCTGAAGAATAAACATATCGACTTACGTGTCTGCGGTGTTGCCAACTCGAAGGCACTGCTCACCAATGTGCATGGCCTAAATCTGGAAAACTGGCAGGAAGAACTGGCGCAAGCCAAAGAGCCGTTTAATCTCGGGCGCTTAATTCGCCTCGTGAAAGAATATCATCTGCTGAACCCGGTCATTGTTGACTGCACCTCCAGCCAGGCAGTGGCGGATCAATATGCCGACTTCTTGCGCGAAGGTTTCCACGTTGTCACGCCGAACAAAAAGGCCAACACCTCGTCGATGGATTACTACCATCTGTTGCGTCATGCGGCGGAAAAATCGCGGCGTAAATTCCTCTATGACACCAACGTTGGGGCTGGATTACCGGTTATTGAGAACCTGCAAAATCTGCTCAATGCTGGTGATGAATTGATGAAGTTCTCCGGCATTCTTTCAGGTTCGCTTTCTTATATCTTCGGCAAGTTAGACGAAGGCATGAGTTTCTCCGAGGCGACTACTCTGGCGCGGGAAATGGGTTATACCGAACCGGATCCGCGAGATGATCTTTCTGGTATGGATGTAGCGCGTAAGCTATTGATTCTCGCTCGTGAAACGGGACGTGAACTGGAGCTGGCGGATATTGAAATTGAACCTGTGCTGCCCGCAGAGTTTAACGCTGAGGGTGATGTTGCCGCTTTTATGGCGAATCTGTCACAGCTCGACGATCTCTTTGCCGCGCGCGTGGCGAAGGCCCGTGATGAAGGAAAAGTTTTGCGCTATGTTGGCAATATTGATGAAGATGGTGCCTGCCGCGTGAAGATTGCCGAAGTGGATGGTAATGATCCGCTGTTCAAAGTGAAAAATGGCGAAAACGCCCTGGCCTTTTATAGCCACTATTATCAGCCGCTGCCGTTGGTGCTGCGCGGATATGGTGCGGGCAATGACGTTACAGCTGCCGGTGTCTTTGCCGATCTGCTACGTACCCTCTCATGGAAGTTAGGAGTCTGACATGGTTAAAGTTTATGCCCCGGCTTCCAGTGCCAATATGAGCGTCGGGTTTGATGTGCTCGGGGCGGCGGTGACACCTGTTGATGGTGCATTGCTCGGAGATGTAGTCACGGTTGAGGCGGCAGAGACATTCAGTCTCAACAACCTCGGACGCTTTGCCGATAAGCTGCCGTCAGAACCACGGGAAAATATCGTTTATCAGTGCTGGGAGCGTTTTTGCCAGGAGCTTGGCAAGCAAATTCCAGTGGCGATGACTCTGGAAAAGAATATGCCAATCGGTTCGGGCTTAGGCTCCAGCGCCTGTTCGGTGGTCGCGGCGCTGATGGCGATGAATGAACACTGTGGCAAGCCGCTTAATGACACTCGTTTGCTGGCTTTGATGGGCGAGCTGGAAGGACGAATCTCCGGCAGCATTCATTACGACAACGTGGCACCGTGTTTTCTTGGTGGTATGCAGTTGATGATCGAAGAAAACGACATCATCAGCCAGCAAGTGCCAGGGTTTGATGAGTGGCTGTGGGTGCTGGCGTATCCGGGGATTAAAGTCTCGACGGCAGAAGCCAGGGCTATTTTACCGGCGCAGTATCGCCGCCAGGATTGCATTGCGCACGGGCGACATCTGGCTGGCTTCATTCACGCCTGCTATTCCCGTCAGCCTGAGCTTGCCGCGAAGCTGATGAAAGATGTTATCGCTGAACCCTACCGTGAACGGTTACTGCCTGGCTTCCGGCAGGCGCGGCAGGCGGTCGCGGAAATCGGCGCGGTAGCGAGCGGTATCTCCGGCTCCGGCCCGACCTTGTTCGCTCTATGTGACAAGCCGGATACCGCCCAGCGCGTTGCCGACTGGTTGGGTAAGAACTACCTGCAAAATCAGGAAGGTTTTGTTCATATTTGCCGGCTGGATACGGCGGGCGCACGAGTACTGGAAAACTAAATGAAACTCTACAATCTGAAAGATCACAACGAGCAGGTCAGCTTTGCGCAAGCCGTAACCCAGGGGTTGGGCAAAAATCAGGGGCTGTTTTTTCCGCATGACCTGCCGGAATTCAGCCTGACTGAAATTGATGAGATGCTGAAGCTGGATTTTGTCACCCGCAGTGCGAAGATCCTCTCGGCGTTTATTGGTGATGAAATCCCGCAGGAAATCCTGGAAGAGCGCGTGCGCGCGGCGTTTGCCTTCCCGGCTCCGGTCGCCAATGTTGAAAGCGATGTCGGTTGTCTGGAATTGTTCCACGGGCCAACGCTGGCATTTAAAGATTTCGGCGGTCGCTTTATGGCACAAATGCTGACCCATATTGCGGGCGATAAGCCAGTGACCATTCTGACCGCGACCTCCGGTGATACCGGAGCGGCAGTGGCTCATGCTTTCTACGGTTTACCGAATGTGAAAGTGGTTATCCTCTATCCACGAGGCAAAATCAGTCCACTGCAAGAAAAACTGTTCTGTACGTTGGGCGGCAATATCGAAACTGTTGCCATCGACGGCGATTTCGATGCCTGTCAGGCGCTGGTGAAGCAGGCGTTTGATGATGAAGAACTGAAAGTGGCGCTGGGGTTAAACTCAGCTAACTCGATTAACATCAGCCGTTTGCTGGCGCAGATTTGCTACTACTTTGAAGCTGTTGCGCAGCTGCCACAGGAAGCGCGCAACCAGCTGGTTGTCTCGGTGCCAAGCGGAAACTTCGGCGATTTGACGGCGGGTCTGCTGGCGAAGTCACTCGGTCTGCCGGTGAAACGTTTTATTGCTGCGACCAACGTGAACGATACCGTGCCACGTTTCCTGCACGACGGTCAGTGGTCACCCAAAGCGACTCAGGCGACGTTATCCAACGCGATGGACGTGAGTCAGCCGAACAACTGGCCGCGTGTGGAAGAGTTGTTCCGCCGCAAAATCTGGCAACTGAAAGAGCTGGGTTATGCAGCCGTGGATGATGAAACCACGCAACAGACAATGCGTGAGTTAAAAGAACTGGGCTACACCTCGGAGCCGCACGCTGCCGTAGCGTATCGTGCGCTGCGTGACCAGTTGAATCCAGGCGAATATGGCTTGTTCCTCGGCACCGCGCATCCGGCGAAATTTAAAGAGAGCGTGGAATCGATTCTCGGTGAAACGTTGGATCTGCCAAAAGAGCTGGCAGAACGTGCTGATTTACCCTTGCTTTCACATAATCTGCCCGCCGATTTTGCTGCGTTGCGTAAATTGATGATGAATCATCAGTAAAATCTATTCATTATCTCAATCAGGCCGGGTTTGCTTTTATGCAGCCCGGCTTTTTTATGAAGAAATTATGGAGAAAAACGACAGGGAAAAAGGAGAAATTCTCAATAAATGCGGTAACTTAGAGATTAGGATTGCGGAGAATAACAACCGCCGTTCTCATCGCGTAATCTCCGGATATCGACCCATAACGGGCAATGATAAAAGGAGTAACCTGTGAAAAAGATGCAATCTATCGTACTCGCACTTTCCCTGGTTCTGGTCGCTCCCATGGCAGCGCAGGCTGCGGAAATTACGTTAGTCCCGTCAGTAAAATTACAGATAGGCGATCGTGATAATCGCGGTTATTACTGGGATGGCGGTCACTGGCGCGACCACGGCTGGTGGAAACAACATTATGAATGGCGAGGCAATCGCTGGCACCCACACGGACCGCCGCCACCGCCGCGCCACCATAAGAAAGCTCATCATGATCATCACGGCGGTCATGGTCCAGGCAAACATCACCGCTAAATGACAAATGCCGGGTAACAATCCGGCATTCAGCGCCTGATGTGACGCTGGCGCGTCTTATCAGGCCTTGTATTATCCCTCCAGTGCAGAGAAAATCGGCCAGTTTTCTCTGCCTGCAGTCCGCATGCCGTATCGGGCCTTGGGTTCTAACCTGTTGCGTAGATTTATGCAGCGGAC
>NZ_JBJQLJ010000035.1:0-38088 GCF_046486385.1 Escherichia sp. WS33
TTATGTGTCGTCGCGGCTTCGAAATGGACTTTGCTGAACTGTTGCTGGAAGACTACAAAGCCTCCCTGAAATATCTCAGCGATCACCCGAAACTGCAGGGTATTGCCCAGCAGAACAGCTTTAAACATACCTGATAACGTTTAACGGTAACGGTGTCCCGAAACGAACCCGTTTCGGGACAATTTCCAAAGTCTGTTCACTGGCATTAGCAACGGAAAATATTGTTCTGAATACGCTTCAGAACAAAACAGGTGCGGTTCCGACAGGAATACCGTTTTAGGGGGATAATATGGCTACATCAGTACAGACAGGTAAAGCTAAGCAGCTCACATTACTCGGATTCTTTGCCATAACGGCATCGATGGTAATGGCTGTTTATGAATACCCTACCTTCGCAACATCGGGCTTTTCATTAGTCTTCTTCCTGCTATTAGGCGGGATTTTATGGTTTATTCCCGTGGGACTTTGTGCTGCGGAAATGGCCACCGTCGACGGCTGGGAAGAAGGTGGTGTCTTCGCCTGGGTATCAAATACTCTGGGGCCGAGATGGGGATTTGCAGCGATCTCATTTGGCTATCTGCAAATCGCCATTGGTTTTATTCCGATGCTCTATTTCGTGTTAGGGGCACTCTCCTACATCCTGAAATGGCCAGCGCTGAATGAAGACCCCATTACCAAAACTATTGCAGCACTCATCATTCTTTGGGCGCTGGCATTAACGCAGTTTGGTGGCACGAAATACACGGCGCGAATTGCTAAAGTTGGCTTCTTCGCCGGTATCCTGTTACCTGCATTTATTTTGATCGCATTAGCGGCTATTTATCTGCACTCCGGTGCCCCCGTTGCTATCGAAATGGATTCGAAGACCTTCTTCCCTGACTTCTCTAAAGTGGGCACACTGGTTGTATTTGTTGCCTTCATTTTGAGTTATATGGGCGTAGAAGCTTCCGCAACTCACGTCAATGAAATGAGCAACCCCGGGCGCGACTATCCACTGGCTATGTTACTGCTGATGGTGGCGGCAATCTGCTTAAGCTCTGTTGGCGGTTTGTCTATTGCGATGGTCATTCCGGGTAATGAAATCAACCTCTCCGCAGGTGTAATGCAAACCTTTACCGTTCTGATGTCCCATGTGGCACCGGAAATTGAGTGGACGGTTCGCGTGATCTCCGCACTGCTGTTGCTGGGTGTTTTGGCGGAAATCGCCTCCTGGATTGTTGGTCCTTCTCGCGGGATGTATGTCACAGCGCAGAAAAACCTGCTGCCAGCGGCATTCGCTAAAATGAACAAAAATGGCGTACCGGTAACGCTGGTCATTTCGCAGCTGGTGATTACTTCTATCGCGTTGATCATCCTCACCAATACCGGTGGCGGTAACAACATGTCCTTCCTGATCGCTCTGGCGCTGACGGTGGTGATTTATCTGTGTGCTTATTTCATGCTGTTTATTGGCTACATTGTGTTGGTTCTTAAACATCCTGACTTAAAACGCACATTTAATATCCCTGGTGGTAAAGGGGTGAAACTGGTCGTGGCAATTGTCGGTCTGCTGACTTCAATTATGGCGTTTATTGTTTCCTTCCTGCCGCCGGATAACATCCAGGGTGATTCTACCGATATGTATGTTGAATTACTGGTTGTTAGTTTCCTGGTGGTACTTGCCCTGCCCTTTATTCTCTATGCTGTTCATGATCGTAAAGGCAAAGCGAATACCGGCGTCACTCTGGAGCCAATCAACAGTCAGAACGCACCAAAAGGTCACTTCTTCCTGCACCCGCGTGCACGTTCACCACACTATATTGTGATGAATGACAAGAAACACTAACCATGTCTGAATGGTTATAAGACAAGGGAGCGATAAGTCATCGCTCCCTTTTTCGTGCTTGCTGTCGTATTGACTTAACCGGGATAAGTACGAGAATGAGCGCACATCTGTTTACCGGAAACCAGCACATATGGATATCTGCTCCCGAAACAAGAAATTAACGATTAGAAGACCAGCGATACTAGTTGCACTGGCACTTTTACTGTGTAGTTGTAAAAGCACGCCTCCAGAGTCCATGGTGACACCACCAGCAGGTTCAAAGCCACCAGCCACGACGCAACAATCGTCACAACCGATGCGTGGCATCTGGCTGGCCACGGTTTCTCGCCTCGACTGGCCACCGGTTTCCTCGGTTAACATTAGTAACCCCACCAGCCGGGCCCGTGTACAACAACAGGCGATGATCGACAAACTGAATCATCTGCAACGTCTCGGTATAAACACGGTTTTTTTCCAGGTCAAGCCGGACGGTACCGCCCTGTGGCCATCGAAAATTTTGCCGTGGTCCGATCTTATGACCGGTAAGATTGGTGAAAATCCGGGTTACGATCCGCTGCAATTTATGCTCGACGAAGCCCACAAGCGTGGGATGAAAGTACACGCCTGGTTTAACCCCTATCGCGTATCGGTTAATACGAAGCCCGGTACTATCAGGGAACTGAATAGCACTCTGTCTCAACAACCGGCGAGCGTCTATGTGCAACACCGTGACTGGATCAGAACGTCTGGCGATCGCTTTGTCCTCGACCCGGGCATCCCTGAGGTTCAGGACTGGATCACATCAATAGTCGCAGAAGTGGTTTCCCGCTATCCGGTAGATGGCGTGCAGTTTGACGACTATTTCTATACGGAGTCACCGGGTTCACGGCTAAATGATAACGAAACGTACCGCAAATACGGAGGCGCATTTGCGTCAAAAGCAGACTGGCGGCGCAACAATACTCAGCAGTTAATTGCAAAAGTATCGCACACCATTAAAAGCATTAAGCCGGGAGTCGAATTTGGCGTTAGCCCGGCAGGCGTGTGGCGTAACCGATCACACGATCCGCTCGGTTCCGATACCCGAGGTGCGGCAGCCTATGACGAATCCTACGCTGACACCCGTCGATGGGTGGAACAAGGATTGCTGGATTATATTGCTCCCCAAATTTACTGGCCGTTCTCACGGAGTGCCGCGCGTTATGACGTGTTGGCAAAATGGTGGGCGGATGTCGTTAAACCGACCAGGACCCGCCTGTATATCGGTATCGCCTTCTATAAAGTGGGTGAACCTTCAAAGATAGAGCCAGACTGGATGATTAACGGCGGCGTACCCGAACTGAAAAAGCAGCTCGATCTTAACGATGCGGTACCCGAAATTAGCGGCACCATCTTGTTCCGTGAGGACTATCTGAATAAACCGCAGACTCAACAAGCGGTCAGCTATCTGCAAAGTCGTTGGGGCAGTTAAACTCCCATTCTTACTTTGTAACAAGCCGGTGCTTTACCCACCGGCTTGTTACCCTCTTGAACTATCCCACTACTAATCATGCTTACTAAAGTCAAATTAACCACGCAATTAACCACACTTAGTTAAACAGCCATAAATCCCCTAATAAAAATGTATGAATATGAAAAAACATACGATATTCGCTGTCACCGAAAAATAATTACGATGGGCTATACTCTTCTGAAGAACAGTAGCGTAGATTAAAACTGTCCTAAGTCGCTTATTTCTTTTCAGTATATCTTCATATTTCAGGAGAATATGGTGCAGTTAGTCGATCTCGCACGTTGCGTTTTGATTCCGTCTGATTTCCCAGCCTTATAAGGGTGTGAATTATGGAGATGTATTTTAAAAGAATGAAAGATGAGTGGACCGGACTTGTCGAACAGGCAGATCCTCTCATTCGTGCTAAAGCCGCAGAAATTGCCCTTGCGCATGCTCATTATCTGAGTATCGAGTTTTATCGAATTGTCCGCATCGACCCGCATGCCGAAGAATTCTTGAGTAATGAACAAGTTGAGCGGCAGTTGAAAAGTGCGATGGAACGCTGGATTATTAACGTGCTTTCTGCCCAGGTTGACGATGTCGAAAGGCTAATACAAATCCAGCATACCGTCGCGGAAGTGCATGCCCGCATTGGAATTCCGGTAGAAATTGTCGAGATGGGGTTTCGGGTGCTGAAAAAAATCCTCTATCCGGTAATCTTCTCTTCGGATTATTCTGCCGCAGAAAAACTTCAGGTCTACCATTTCTCGATTAACAGTATTGATATCGCTATGGAAGTGATGACCCGCGCGTTTACCTTTAGTGACAGTAGTGCCTCAAAGGAAGATGAAAACTATCGTATCTTCTCGTTACTGGAAAACGCCGAAGAAGAAAAAGAACGGCAAATAGCCTCAATACTTTCATGGGAAATAGATATTATCTATAAAATCCTGCTGGATTCTGATTTAGGCAGTAGTTTGCCTTTAAGCCAGGCTGATTTTGGCCTGTGGTTTAACCATAAAGGTCGACATTATTTTAGCGGCATTGCCGAAGTAGGCCATATCTCCCGTCTGATTCAGGATTTCGACGGTATTTTCAATCAAACCATGCGTAACACCAGGAATTTGAATAACAGAAGTTTGCGGGTGAAGTTTCTATTACAGATAAGAAATACCGTATCGCAAATTATTACCTTGCTGCGTGAATTGTTTGAAGAAGTATCGCGCCACGAAGTCGGTATGGATGTACTGACGAAATTACTTAACCGCCGTTTCCTGCCGACTATCTTCAAACGCGAAATTGCCCATGCCAACCGGACCGGTACACCGCTGTCAGTGCTGATTATTGACGTTGATAAATTCAAAGAGATCAACGATACGTGGGGCCATAACACTGGCGATGAAATTCTGCGTAAAGTCTCTCAGGCCTTTTATGACAACGTCCGCAGTAGTGATTATGTTTTCCGCTACGGGGGCGATGAATTTATCATTGTTTTGACTGAAGCTTCTGAAAACGAAACGTTACGTACCGCAGAACGTATTCGCAGTCGGGTGGAGAAAACCAAACTGAAAGCCGCAAACGGCGAGGATATTGCCCTCTCACTTTCCATCGGTGCCGCCATGTTTAATGGTCATCCTGACTATGAGCGCCTCATTCAAATAGCCGATGAAGCTCTGTATATCGCCAAAAGACGAGGTAGAAACCGTGTTGAACTCTGGAAAGCCAGTCTTTAGATGCGCCAGGATGCAGAGGTAATCATGAAGCTAACCGATGCGGATAATGCCGCCGATGGCATTTTTTTCCCCGCCCTTGAGCAAAATATGATGGGTGCGGTGTTAATTAACGAAAATGATGAAGTGATGTTTTTCAACCCCGCCGCAGAGAAGCTCTGGGGGTACAAACGTGAAGAAGTCATTGGCAATAACATTGATATGCTGATTCCGCGGGATTTGCGTCCTGCGCATCCTGAATACATTCGTCATAACCGTGAAGGCGGTAAAGCGCGTGTCGAGGGGATGAGTCGGGAGCTGCAGCTGGAGAAAAAAGACGGCAGTAAAATCTGGACCCGTTTTGCGCTATCGAAAGTGAGCGCCGAGGGGAAAGTTTATTACCTGGCGCTGGTACGGGATGCCAGCGTAGAAATGGCGCAAAAAGAACAGACTCGACAATTGATTATTGCCGTTGACCATCTCGACCGACCGGTGATTGTCCTCGATCCGGAACGCCATATTGTGCAGTGCAATCGCGCATTTACCGAAATGTTTGGTTACTGCATTAGCGAAGCCAGCGGTATGCAGCCCGATACACTCCTGAACATTCCTGAATTCCCTGCCGATAACCGCATTCGTTTACAACAGTTGCTATGGAAAACCGCCCGCGATCAGGACGAATTTCTGCTGTTGACGCGCACCGGTGAAAAAATCTGGATTAAAGCCTCTATCAGCCCGGTTTATGACGTGCTCGCGCATCTGCAGAACCTGGTAATGACTTTCTCGGATATCACCGAAGAACGGCAAATCCGCCAGCTTGAAGGCAATATTCTCGCCGCCATGTGCAGCAGCCCGCCATTTCATGAAATGGGGGAAATCATTTGTCGTAACATCGAATCTGTTCTCAACGAATCGCATGTTTCGCTGTTCGCACTGCGCAACGGGATGCCGATACACTGGGCGTCATCTTCGCACGGTGCAGAAGTTCAAAATGCGCAAAGCTGGTCAGCGACCATTCGTCAGCGTGATGGCGCGCCTGCGGGGATCCTGCAAATTAAAACCTCGTCAGGAGCAGAAACCAGCGCCTTTATCGAACGCGTGGCAGATATCAGTCAGCATATGGCCGCGCTGGCGCTGGAACAGGAAAAAAGCCGCCAGCATATTGAACAACTCATCCAATTTGATCCGATGACCGGTCTGCCAAATCGCAATAACCTGCACAATTACCTCGATGACCTGGTCGACAAAGCCGTCTCTCCGGTGGTGTATCTCATCGGTGTTGACCATATTCAGGATGTGATTGATAGCCTTGGCTATGCGTGGGCCGATCAGGCATTGCTGGAAGTGGTCAATCGCTTTCGTGAAAAACTCAAACCGGATCAGTATCTCTGTCGTATCGAAGGTACGCAGTTTGTCCTCGTGAGCCTGGAAAACGACGTCAGTAACATTACCCAGATCGCCGATGAGCTACGGAATGTGGTCAGCAAGCCGATAATGATTGACGATAAACCATTCCCGCTTACCTTGAGTATTGGCATCAGCTACGACGTGGGTAAAAACCGCGATTACCTACTCTCCACTGCTCACAATGCAATGGATTATATTCGCAAGAATGGCGGTAACGGCTGGCAGTTCTTCAGCCCGGCGATGAACGAAATGGTAAAAGAGCGTTTGGTTTTAGGCGCAGCGCTGAAAGAAGCGATTAGCAATAACCAACTGAAACTTGTTTACCAGCCGCAAATCTTCGCAGAAACGGGTGAACTGTACGGCATCGAAGCCCTTGCGCGCTGGCACGATCCCCAGCATGGTCATGTGCCCCCTTCACGGTTTATTCCTCTCGCAGAAGAGATTGGTGAAATCGAAAATATTGGGCGCTGGGTCATCGCGGAAGCTTGCCGTCAGTTAGCAGAATGGCGTAGCCAGAATATTCATATCCCGGCGCTTTCCGTTAACTTGTCGGCACTGCACTTTCGCAGTAATCAACTGCCTAATCAGGTGTCTGATGCAATGCACGCCTGGGGTATTGACGGCCACCAGCTGACGGTAGAAATCACGGAAAGCATGATGATGGAACACGATACCGAAATCTTTAAGCGCATTCAGATCCTGCGTGATATGGGCGTGGGCTTATCGGTAGATGATTTTGGTACGGGCTTTTCCGGATTATCCCGCTTAGTCAGTCTTCCGGTAACGGAAATCAAAATTGACAAAAGTTTTGTCGATCGTTGTCTGACGGAAAAACGCATCCTGGCCTTACTTGAAGCCATTACCAGCATTGGGCAAAGCCTCAATTTAACCGTCGTGGCGGAAGGGGTCGAAACCAAAGAGCAATTTGAGATGCTACGTAAGATCCACTGTCGCGTTATTCAGGGATATTTCTTTTCCCGCCCCCTTCCCGCCGAAGAAATTCCAGGCTGGATGAGCAGCGTGTTACCGCTGAAAATCTGACAAATTCCTCTCGCCCGCACTCGCGGGTTTTCCTTTAAGGTGACACTGTCACTTAAATACTGTGATTTCAGCTACGATTCCGGGAGATTCCTTCCTTAACTTCCCCTCTTGCACCAAAACTGCACTACGCTGCACAAATGTTGATCAAAAGTTAAAAAATATAACTTTAAGCCAGCATTCTGGCGCTTCTCCCGGCATGGCATGAGATCTGCATAAGCGGAAAGCGCAGCAATTTTTGTCTTATACAGGAACCGTTTATGTCGGATACCACCGAACTGGTTGATTTAGCCGTAATCTTCCCTGATCTGGAGATCGAATTGAAATACGCCTGCGCTGATAACATCACAGGTAAAGCTATTTATCAGCAAGCGCGTTGTCTGTTACACAAGGATGCGATTACCGCGCTGGCGAAAAGTATCAGCATCGCCCAGCTGTCAGGCTTACAACTGGTGATTTACGATGCGTATCGCCCACAACAAGCACAGGCGATGTTGTGGCAAGCCTGCCCAGACCCGCAATATGTTGTTGATGTGACGGTCGGTTCTAATCACAGCCGTGGCACGGCGATCGACCTGACGCTTCGTGATGAACACGGGAACATCCTCGATATGGGCGCAGGGTTCGATGAAATGCACGAGCGCTCCCATGCCTATCACCCTTCCGTCCCGCCCGCCGCTCAGCGCAATCGGCTGTTGCTGAATGCGATAATGACTGGTGGCGGTTTTGTCGGTATCTCCAGCGAATGGTGGCACTTCGAATTACCCCAGGCAGCGAGTTACCCTCTGCTCGCTGATCAATTCACCTGTTTTATATCCCCTGGCACACAACACGTCAGTTAATCAGGAAACTGTCATGAAGAGATCGATACCGTTTCGTCCCACATTGCTCGCGCTCGTCCTTGCCACAAATTTCCCGGTTGCGCACGCCGCCGTACCGAAAGATATGCTGGTGATTGGTAAGGCCGCCGATCCACAAACCCTCGACCCGGCGGTAACAATAGATAATAACGACTGGACGGTGACCTACCCGTCTTATCAGCGGCTGGTTCAGTACAAAACGGACGGTGATAAAGGCTCAACCGACGTTGAAGGCGATCTGGCAAGTAGCTGGAAAGCGTCTGACGATCAAAAAGAGTGGACGTTCACCCTGAAGGACAATGCTAAATTTGCCGATGGCACACCGGTCACTGCCGAAGCAGTAAAACTCTCTTTTGAGCGGCTACTAAAAATCGGCCAGGGGCCAGCAGAAGCATTTCCCAAAGATTTAAAGATTGATGCTCCCGACGAACATACGGTGAAGTTTACCCTTAGCCAGCCATTCGCACCGTTCCTCTACACGCTGGCGAATGACGGTGCATCCATTATCAATCCGGCGGTCTTAAAGGAACATGCAGCGGATGATGCTCGCGGCTTCCTCGCGCAAAATACCGCCGGTTCCGGACCATTTATGCTGAAAAGCTGGCAAAAAGGTCAGCAATTAGTTCTGGTGCCAAATCCGCATTACCCCGGCAATAAACCGAACTTTAAGCGAGTATCGGTAAAAATTATCGGTGAAAGTGCCTCCCGTCGCCTGCAGCTCTCCCGTGGCGACATTGACATTGCCGATGCGCTGCCGGTGGATCAACTCAACGCCCTGAAGCAGGAAAATAAAGTCAATGTGGCAGAGTATCCGTCACTGCGCGTTACCTATCTGTATCTGAATAACAGCAAAGCGCCTCTTAATCAGGCGGATCTGCGTCGGGCCATTTCCTGGTCTACCGATTATCAGGGCATGGTTAACGGCATTCTGAGTGGTAACGGAAAACAGATGCGCGGCCCGATTCCGGAAGGCATGTGGGGCTACGATGCGACGGCAATGCAATACAACCATGACGAAACGAAAGCCAAAGCCGAATGGGATAAAGTGACGAGCAAACCCACCAGCCTGACGTTTCTCTACTCCGATAACGATCCGAACTGGGAGCCTATTGCTTTGGCGACACAATCCAGTCTCAACAAGCTGGGCATCAATGTGAAGCTGGAAAAGCTGGCGAACGCCACCATGCGCGACAGAGTGGGTAAAGGTGATTACGACATTGCGATTGGCAACTGGAGTCCGGATTTTGCCGCCCCGTATATGTTTATGAATTACTGGTTTGAGTCAGACAAAAAAGGTCTGCCGGGTAACCGCTCGTTCTATGAAAACAGTGAGGTCGATAAGTTACTGCGCAATGCGCTTGCGACCACCGACCAGACGCAGCGTACCCGGGACTACCAGCAGGCACAGAAAATCGTCATTGATGACGCTGCTTATGTGTACCTGTTCCAGAAAAACTACCAACTGGCGATGAACAAAGAGGTGAAAGGCTTTGTGTTCAATCCCATGCTGGAACAGGTCTTCAATATCAATACCATGAGTAAATAACGTGACCTTCTGGAGTATTTTACGCCAACGCTGCTGGGGGCTGGTGCTCGTGGTGGCGGGCGTCTGCGTGATTACGTTTATTATCTCGCATCTGATCCCTGGCGATCCGGCGCGGTTACTGGCGGGTGACCGCGCCAGCGATGCTATCGTGGAAAATATTCGCCAGCAACTGGGACTGGACCAGCCACTGTATGTACAGTTTTACCGCTACGTCAGCGACCTGTTTCATGGTGACCTGGGAACATCCATTCGTACCGGGCGTCCGGTGCTGGAAGAGTTGCGTATATTTTTCCCGGCGACGCTGGAGCTGGCTTTTTGTGCCCTGCTGCTGGCACTCCTGATTGGCATCCCGCTGGGCATACTCTCTGCAGTCTGGCGAAATCGCTGGCTGGATCATCTGGTGCGAATAATGGCCATTACCGGAATCTCCACACCTGCGTTCTGGCTTGGGCTGGGCGTCATTGTGCTGTTTTATGGTCATCTGCAAATTCTTCCCGGCGGCGGAAGGCTTGATGACTGGCTGGATCCACCAACGCACGTTACCGGCTTTTATCTGCTCGATGCGCTGCTTGAAGGCAACGGTGAAGTCTTCTTCAATGCGTTGCAACATCTCATCTTACCGGCATTAACGCTGGCGTTCGTTCACCTGGGAATTGTCGCTCGCCAGATCCGCTCAGCGATGCTGGAACAATTGAGTGAAGACTACATTCGTACCGCCCGGGCCAGCGGCTTGCCCGGCTGGTATATCGTTTTATGTTATGCGCTACCCAATGCGTTGATCCCATCGATTACCGTATTGGGTTTGGCGCTGGGCGATTTGTTGTATGGCGCAGTGCTCACCGAAACCGTTTTTGCCTGGCCCGGAATGGGTGCATGGGTAGTAACATCAATACAGGCGCTCGACTTCCCGGCAGTGATGGGCTTTGCCGTCGTGGTTTCATTTGCTTATGTGCTGGTCAACCTGGTGGTGGATTTGCTCTATTTGTGGATTGATCCGCGTATCGGACGTGGAGGTGGTGAATGATGCTAAGCGAGGAAACGTCCGCCGTACGCCCACAAAAACAAACGCGATTTAACGGTGCAAAACTGGTATGGATGCTGAAAGGCAGTCCGCTCACCGTGACCGGCGCAGTCATCATTGTATTAATGCTATTGATGATGATTTTTTCACCGTGGCTGGCGACGCATGATCCCAACGCCATTGATTTAACCGCCCGCCTTTTGCCGCCTTCTGCGGCGCACTGGTTTGGCACCGATGAAGTGGGACGCGATCTGTTCAGCCGCGTACTGGTCGGCAGTCAGCAATCAATTCTCGCCGGATTAGTGGTGGTCGCCATTGCGGGTATGATTGGTTCGCTACTCGGATGTCTATCCGGTGTGCTTGGCGGACGCGCAGACGCCATCATCATGCGCATCATGGACATTATGCTGTCGATTCCTTCGTTGGTACTGACAATGGCACTGGCTGCCGCTCTCGGGCCGAGTTTGTTTAACGCCATGCTGGCGATTGCTATTGTGCGAATTCCCTTTTATGTGCGCCTGGCGCGGGGGCAAGCATTAGTTGTACGCCAGTATACCTATGTTCAGGCGGCGAAAACCTTTGGCGCGTCTCGTTGGCATCTGATCAACTGGCATATTTTACGTAACTCCCTACCGCCGCTGATCGTGCAGGCATCGCTGGATATCGGTAGCGCGATTTTAATGGCCGCCACGTTGGGATTTATTGGCCTGGGTGCTCAACAACCGAGTGCTGAATGGGGCGCGATGGTAGCAAATGGTCGCAACTATGTACTCGATCAGTGGTGGTATTGCGCATTTCCGGGGGCAGCGATTTTGCTTACCGCCGTCGGGTTTAATCTCTTTGGTGATGGTATTCGCGATCTGCTTGACCCGAAAGCAGGAGGAAAGCAGTCATGACCCAACCCGTTCTGGACATTCAACAGCTGCATTTGAGTTTCCCCGGTTTTAACGGTGATGTTCACGCGCTCAACAATGTGTCCTTGCAGATTAACCGCGGCGAAATTGTCGGTCTGGTGGGAGAATCCGGCTCAGGTAAATCAGTCACCGCAATGCTGATTATGCGTCTGCTACAGACGGGCAGTTATTGCGTACATCGGGGGCAGATTTCACTGCTGGGAGACGATGTTCTTAACGCTCGGGAAAAACAGCTTCGTCAGTGGCGCGGCGCACGAGTGGCGATGATCTTTCAGGAACCGATGACCGCCCTCAATCCGACACTTCGAATAGGTCTTCAGATGATGGACGTGATCCGCCATCATCAACCAATAAGTCGTCGGGAAGCCAGAGCTAAAGCGATTGCCCTGCTGGAAGAGATGCAAATCCCGGATGCCGTGGAAGTTATGTCGCGCTATCCGTTTGAGCTTTCAGGTGGTATGCGCCAGCGGGTAATGATTGCGCTGGCATTCTCCTGCGAGCCGCAATTGATTATTGCCGACGAACCGACTACGGCGCTGGACGTCACGGTGCAGTTGCAGGTACTGCGTTTGCTTAAACATAAAGCCCGCGCCAGTGGAACTGCGGTTCTGTTCATCAGCCATGATATGGCCGTGGTGTCGCAACTGTGCGATAGCGTTTACGTGATGTATGCCGGAAGCGTAATTGAAAGCGGCGTGACGGCAGATGTTATCCATCATCCCCGGCATCCGTATACCATTGGTTTGCTCCAATGCGCACCAGAACATGGAGTACCACGCCAGCTATTACCCGCCATTCCAGGGACGGTACCAAACCTCACCCATTTGCCTGAAGGCTGCGCTTTTCGCGATCGTTGCTATGCGGCAGGTGCACAGTGTGAAAACGTCCCGGCGCTGACAGCGTGTGGTGACAACAACCAGCGCTGCGCCTGTTGGTATCCGCAGCAGGAGGTCATAAGTGTCTGACACGTTATTAACGTTACGCGACGTCCATATCAATTTCCCGGCCCGTAAAAACTGGCTTGGTAAAACTACGGAACATGTTCATGCCATTAATGGTATTGATTTACAGATCCGCCGTGGTGAAACCTTAGGGATCGTCGGCGAGTCAGGCTGCGGCAAAAGCACCCTCGCACAGCTTTTAATGGGCATGCTGCAACCGAGCCACGGGCAGTACATCCGTTCAGGCTCACAACGCATTATGCAGATGGTGTTTCAGGACCCGCTCTCTTCGCTTAATCCGCGCTTACCGGTGTGGCGCATCATCACAGAACCGCTCTGGATAGCTAAGCGTAGTAGTGAACAACAGCGGCGAGCGTTAGCAGAGGAGTTGGCTGTGCAGGTGGGTATTCGTCCGGAGTATCTCGACCGCCTGCCTCATGCGTTCTCCGGCGGGCAGCGGCAACGCATCGCCATTGCCAGAGCACTCTCTTCGCAGCCTGACGTGATTGTGCTTGATGAGCCAACCTCTGCACTGGATATCTCCGTGCAGGCGCAGATCCTCAATTTACTGGTAACGCTACAGGTAAATCGCGGGCTGACCTATGTGCTGATCTCACACAATGTCTCGGTGATTCGTCATATGAGCGATCGGGTAGCGGTGATGTATCTCGGGCAGATTGTAGAACTGGGCGACGCGCAGCAGGTGTTGACGGCACCTGCACATCCATACACCCGATTATTGCTGGATTCCCTCCCCGCCATTGATAAACCGCTGGAGGAAGAATGGGCATTACGTAAAACGGATCTGCCGGGAAACCGCACGTTGCCGCAAGGCTGTTTTTTCTACGAACGTTGCCCTCTGGCAACCCACGGATGTGAAGTCCGGCAATCATTAACAATAAGGGAGGACGGACGTGAGATCCGGTGCTGGCGGGCGCTGTAGAGATGCTAACAACGCATCAGGCATTCACGCGCCTGACGCGTCATCCGGCAATGCTTTACGATTTCAACTGGTAATCAAGCGTAATTTCCGCTTTCAGTACCTGAGAAACCGGGCATCCTGCTTTTGCTTTCTGGATGATGCCGTCAAAGGTAGAGGCATCAATACCCGGCACCGCAACTTCACTCTTCAGTGCGATTTTCGTAATCGCAAAACCGGCATCCACTTTATCCAGCGACACATCGGCGGTGGTATCAATCGATGTTGGCGTAAATCCCGCTTCCCCCAGCATTAATGAAAGCGCCATTGAGAAACATGCGGCATGCGCTGCGCCAATCAGTTCTTCAGGGTTAGTTCCTTTTTCGCCTTCAAAACGCGTGTTAAATCCATACGGCTGTTGGTTCAGCACACCACTCTCGGTGGATACTGTTCCCTTCCCGCGTTTGATATCGCCTTCCCAGTGTGCCTGACCTTTCTTATGGATTGTCATTGTTGCTCTCCTGTGGGCTTAAAAAGGAAATTATAGACTACGTGAGAAACAGCACGAGGATAAGCAGGATATTCCGAATAAAAATCCGGCAGAAATATTACTTCTGCACTTAAATTAAATTTCCACAATAGATAACCGGGAATATATAACCCAAGAGATATTGCATTAATATTAATCAACTCACCACAATAATAATACCTATCAATATCATGAGGTTAAAATATAAAAATCATCAACCAGGACTAATCTTAACAACGAAGCGGCAAATATTTGCCATGCTGAATGTGCTTTATAAATCTGCGATCCGTAGCAGACACCATAAATACACAGACACGGAGAATCACTATGTTTACTTATTATCAGGCAGAAAATTCAACAGCAGAACCCGCTCTGGTTAATGCCATTGAGCAAGGCCTTCGGGCAGAGCACGGTGTTGTCACTGAAGATGACATTCTCATGGAGCTGACCAAATGGGTGGAAGCTTCTGATAACGACATCCTCAGTGATATCTACCAGCAAACGATCAATTATGTGGTCAGTGGCCAGCACCCTACGCTTTAAGGTGCTATGCTTGATCGGCAACCTAATTTAGGGGTTTAGCACGTGTTTCTTCGCTACGGCGATGTTGTCCTTAAAACTAGCAACAGGATTGAGGAGTTAAAATGAAATCGAACCGTCAGGCACGTCATATTCTTGGACTGGACCATAAAATTTCTAACCAGCGCAAAATAGTTACCGAAGGTGACAAATCCAGCGTGGTAAATAACCCAACCGGCAGAAAACGCCCCGCTGAAAAGTAATTCATAACCATCAGTCCTCAATGACGATTAAACACCATTGCCTGCGCAATGGTGTTTTTGTTTTTATCTGCTTTATACTTGGGGCCGACGCCCTGGTGGTAAAGCAAAGACGATAAAAGCGTGCCAGGGATGGATATTCAAAAAAGAGTGAGTGACATGGAACCAAAAACAAAAAAACAGCGTTCGCTTTATATCCCTTACGCTGGCCCTGTACTGCTGGAATTTCCGTTGTTGAATAAAGGCAGTGCCTTCAGCATGGAAGAACGCCGTAACTTCAACCTGCTGGGGTTACTGCCGGAAGTGGTCGAAACCATCGAAGAACAAGCGGAACGAGCATGGATCCAGTATCAGGGATTCAAAACCGAAATCGACAAACACATCTACCTGCGTAACATCCAGGACACTAACGAAACCCTCTTCTACCGTCTGGTAAACAATCATCTTGATGAGATGATGCCTGTTATTTATACCCCAACCGTCGGCGCAGCCTGTGAGCGTTTTTCTGAGATCTACCGCCGTTCACGCGGCGTGTTTATCTCTTACCAGAACCGGCACAATATGGACGATATTCTGCAAAACGTGCCGAACCATAATATTAAAGTGATTGTGGTGACTGACGGTGAACGTATTCTGGGGCTTGGTGACCAGGGCATCGGTGGGATGGGCATTCCAATCGGTAAACTGTCGCTCTATACCGCCTGTGGCGGCATCAGCCCGGCGTATACCCTTCCGGTGGTGCTGGATGTCGGGACCAACAACCAGCAGCTGCTTAACGATCCGCTGTATATGGGCTGGCGTAATCCACGTATCACTGACGATGAATACTATGAATTCGTTGATGAATTTATCCAGGCTGTGAAACAACGCTGGCCGGACGTGCTGTTGCAGTTTGAAGACTTTGCTCAAAAAAATGCGATGCCGTTACTTAACCGCTATCGCAATGAAATTTGTTCTTTTAACGATGACATTCAGGGCACTGCGGCGGTAACAGTCGGCACACTGATCGCAGCCAGCCGCGCGGCAGGTGGTCAGTTAAGCGAGAAAAAAATCGTCTTCCTTGGCGCAGGTTCAGCGGGATGCGGCATTGCCGAAATGATCATCTCCCAGACCCAGCGCGAAGGATTAAGCGAGGAAGCGGCGCGGCAGAAAGTCTTTATGGTCGATCGCTTTGGCTTGCTGACCGACAAGATGCCGAACCTGCTGCCTTTCCAGACCAAACTGGTGCAGAAGCGCGAAAACCTCAGTGACTGGGATACCGACAGCGATGTGTTGTCACTGCTGGATGTGGTGCGCAATGTAAAACCAGATATTCTGATTGGCGTCTCAGGACAGACCGGGCTGTTTACGGAAGAGATCATTCGTGAGATGCATAAACACTGTCCGCGTCCGATCGTGATGCCGCTGTCTAACCCGACGTCACGCGTGGAAGCCACACCGCAGGACATTATCGCCTGGACCGAAGGTAACGCGCTGGTCGCCACTGGCAGCCCGTTTAATCCAGTGGTATGGAAAGATAAAATCTACCCTATCGCCCAGTGTAACAACGCCTTTATTTTCCCGGGCATCGGCCTGGGGGTTATTGCTTCCGGCGCGTCACGTATCACCGATGAGATGCTGATGTCGGCAAGTGAAACGCTTGCTCAGTATTCGCCGCTGGTCCTGAACGGCGAAGGTCTGGTACTACCGGAACTGAAAGATATTCAGAAAGTCTCCCGCGCAATTGCGTTTGCGGTTGGCAAAATGGCGCAGCAGCAAGGCGTGGCGGTGAAAACGTCTGCCGAAGCTCTGCAACAGGCCATTGATGATAATTTCTGGCAAGCCGAATACCGCGACTACCGCCGTACCTCCATCTAAGCCTGCGCCCGGTAGTGAAGGCTACCGGGCTATTTCTCTCTCCCTTTTTCAGATCTCATCCATACTGGGTAGTGGCGAATAAATCTCATTTGCCTCACCTGCTATGCAGAACATCATCCGAAAAGGAGGAACTATGAAGGCTGCAGTTGTTACGAAGGATCATCACGTTGACGTTACGGATAAAACACTGCGCTCACTGAAACATGGCGAAGCCCTGCTGAAAATGGAGTGTTGTGGTGTATGTCATACCGATCTTCATGTTAAGAATGGCGATTTTGGTGACAAAACTGGCGTAATTCTGGGCCATGAAGGCATCGGTGTGGTGGCAGAAGTTGGCCCTGGTGTCACCTCATTAAAACCAGGCGATCGTGCCAGCGTGGCGTGGTTCTACGAAGGATGCGGTCATTGCGAATACTGTAATAGTGGTAACGAAACGCTCTGCCGTTCAGTTAAAAATGCCGGATACAGCGTTGATGGCGGGATGGCGGAAGAGTGCATCGTGGTCGCCGATTACGCGGTAAAAGTGCCAGATGGTCTGGACTCGGCGGCGGCCAGCAGCATTACCTGTGCGGGGGTCACCACCTACAAAGCCGTTAAACTGTCAAAAATTCGTCCAGGGCAGTGGATTGCTATCTACGGTCTTGGCGGTCTGGGTAACCTCGCTCTGCAATACGCGAAGAATGTCTTTAACGCGAAAGTGATCGCCATTGATGTCAATGATGAGCAGTTAAAACTGGCAACCGAAATGGGTGCAGATTTAGCGATTAACTCACGCACCGAAGACGCCGCCAAAATTGTGCAGGAGAAAACCGGTGGCGCTCACGCTGCGGTGGTAACAGCAGTTGCTAAAGCTGCGTTTAACTCGGCAGTTGATGCTGTCCGTGCAGGCGGTCGTGTTGTGGCTGTCGGTCTGCCGCCGGAGTCTATGAGCCTGGATATCCCACGCCTTGTGCTGGATGGCATTGAAGTGGTCGGTTCGCTGGTCGGCACGCGCCAGGATCTAACCGAAGCCTTCCAGTTTGCCGCCGAAGGCAAAGTGGTGCCGAAAGTCGCCCTGCGTCCGTTAGCGGACATCAACACCATCTTTACCGAGATGGAAGAAGGCAAAATCCGTGGCCGTATGGTGATTGATTTCCGCCGTTAAGAGGCCTTTGCTGCGAGTGCCAGTCCTGGTGTCGCAGCATCGCACTCTCTCCGACATTAAATGGCTAAATGGATTATTGTTCCTTCCTACGCAACAATAATGATAGTGTTCCTGATGAAGGAACACTACTGAGAGTAAAGACACTGATGAAAATGGCCAATCATCCCCGCCCGGGGGACATTATTCAGGAATCACTGGACGAACTTAATGTCAGCCTGCGCGAGTTTGCCAGAGCAATGGAAATTGCTCCCTCAACGGCAAGCCGATTGCTGACCGGAAAAGCAGCTTTGACACCAGAAATGGCGATTAAACTTTCCGTGGTGATCGGCAGTTCGCCGCAAATGTGGCTGAATCTGCAAAACGCCTGGAGTCTGGCAGAGGCAGAAAAAACGGTGGATGTGTCGCGACTACGCCGTCTGGTTACGCAATAAAAAAATGGCGCTTCTTAAAGCGCCATTTTCAGCTTAAAGTTCAAAAGAGATTATATCCCTTCTTCACTCTCTTTTTTCGCTTCTGCCTTCTCGATTTCACGATACCAGCGCGGATGGTGTTTCTTCGCCCAGCGACGGCTCACCTTCCCTTCGATCATCCCTTTAATCGACCCTTTCACCCAGAATGCCATATACATATGGATCAGGATGGCGTGGATCAGGATGATACCCGCAGCCGCGTGGATCAGCAGGCTGTAGCGAACAACCTGCATCGGGAAGTACTGCGCAAAGTACGGACGCCAGATAATCACCCCGGTCACCAGCAGCACGAAAATCATGCTCATGATCGACCAGAACATCATCTTTTGCCCGGCGTTGTACTTACCGACATCCGCCACTTTATGCTCATTGCCTTTCAATACTTCGACAATGTTCAACAGCCACGGAATATCTTTCTTATCCGGGATGTTGTGATGCACAAAACGCACAAACATAAACATCAGTGCGACGAAAATCGCAATGCCGAAAAACGGGTGCAAAATGCGTCCCATCTGCGGCGTACCGAAGGTTTGCGTCAGCCATTGCAGCGTCGGGAAGAAGAACGAAATCCCGGACAGCGCCACCAGGAAGAAGCAAATCACCACGGTCCAGTGACAGGCGCGATCAATAAATTTGGTGCGCACAATCATTTTCGACTTACTCATGATGATCCTCCTCGTCATCGTCCACTTCCTTATTCGGGCCAATACCGATGTAGTGGAAAATCAACCCGGCAAAAGTGGCAATAAAGCCAGCCGCTGCCAGCGGTTTCAACGCGCCTTTCCACAGGCTTACCGAGGTGTCGATCTTCGGATCTTTCGGCAGACCGTGATACAGCTCCGGCTGATCGGCGTGATGCAGCACGTACATAACGTGCGTACCACCGACCCCTTCCGGGTTGTAGACGCCAGCATGTTCGTAACCACGCGCTTTCAGTTTCGCCACGCGCTGTTCCGCCAGCTCCAGCATCTCCTTCTTGGTGCCGAAGTGGATAGCCCCGGTCGGACAGGTTTTCACACAAGCCGGTTCCTGGCCGACGCTGACGCGATCGACGCAGAGCGTGCATTTATATACCCGGTTATCCTCTTTGTTGAGGCGCGGAATATTAAACGGACACCCGGCAATGCAGTAACCACAGCCGATGCAGTTTTCCGACTGGAAATCGACAATCCCGTTAGCGTACTGAATGATTGCACCAGCAGACGGGCACGCCTTCAGGCAGCCGGGATCTTCACAGTGCATACAGCCGTCTTTACGGATCAGCCACTCCAGCTTGCCGTTCTGTTCGGTTTCGCTAAAGCGCATCACCGTCCAGGACTTGGCGCTCAGATCGGCGGGGTTATCGTAAACCCCGACGCAGTGCCCCACTTCATCACGGATGTCGTTCCACTCCGAACACGCCACCTGACAGGCTTTACAGCCGATACAGGTGGAAACGTCGATAAGTTTTGCGACTTCTGCTTTGTAATCACGCACCTGAGAAGGCGGCGTGATGGAGTTAGTTGCGGACCTTTTGATAATGTCCTGCGTTTCCATAGCCATCTGTTCGCCCCCTTACGCCTTCTCGATGTTGACTAAGAACGCTTTATATTCCGGCGTTTGCGAGTTTGCATCACCGACATTCGGCGTCAGAGTGTTAGCGATATAACCTTTACGCGCGACACCCTCAAAGCCCCAGTGGATTGGAATACCCACCGTTTCAACCTGCTGACCATTTACATTCAGTGGTTTCAGACGACGCGTTACCACAGCCACCGCGCGGATAAAGCCACGCTTGCTTGAGACAGTGACACGATCGCCATTATTAATGCCTTTCGCCGCCGCCAGCGTTTCGCTGATTTCCACAAACTGTTCCGGCTGAGCAATTGCGTTGAGCAATGCGTGCTTGGTCCAGGTG
The DNA here is from genome assembly GCF_046486385.1 of Escherichia sp. WS33. Lineage (NCBI taxonomy): Bacteria > Pseudomonadati > Pseudomonadota > Gammaproteobacteria > Enterobacterales > Enterobacteriaceae > Escherichia > Escherichia sp. WS33. The sequence goes on from NZ_JBJQLJ010000035.1 coordinate 20,328, forward strand.
TGGAAGTGCTCGGTCAGACGATAGGTCGTACCCACATACGGGAACTGCTCTTTTTTACCCATCCGCAGCGCGTCTTGTTCATACAGACGAACAACCGGGTTAGACACCACGTTCGGATGCAGCGGGTTAGTGCCCAGCGGCGTTTCAATTGGCTCGTAGTGTTCCGGGAACGGACCTTCCGCCATTTTGTTGATGGCAAACAGGCGTCCCATCCCTTCCGGCTGCATGATAAACGGCCCGGTTGGCGTACCCGGTGCGGCATTGCCGAAGTCCGGAATATCGTTACCCGTCCACTTGCTGCCGTTCCACTGGATCAGCATCCGTTTCGGATCCCACGGTTTACCGTTGATATCCGCCGAAGCACGGTTGTACAGCACGCGACGGTTGAGCGGCCACGCCCAGGCCCATCCCAGCGTATTCCCCAGACCGGACGGGTCGGAGTTATCGCGGTTAGCCATCTGGTTGCCCTGCTCTGTCCAGCTACCGGTGTAGATCCAGCAAGAAGATGCGGTTGTACCGTCATCACGCAGATGCGCAAAGCTACTCAGCAACTGACCTTTCTTCGCAATCAGCACGCCATTTGCGTCATAGAGATCTTCCAGCGCATAGCCGTTGTTCTCTTTTGCCACTTCGTCAGATTGCGGTTCGTGCGGCTGCTTGTAGTTCCAGCTCATCTTCATCAGCGGTTCTACGCCTTTACCACCTTCGGCCTGGTACAACTCGCGCAGATGATGGTAGATACCCGCCAGAATTTCGCCGTCGTTACGCGCTTCGCCCGGCGCGTCCTGACCTTTCCAGTGCCACTGCAACCAGCGACCGGAGTTAGCGATAGAACCATCCTCTTCAGCAAAGCAGGTCGAAGGCAGACGGAATACTTCAGTCTGAATAGACGCCGGATCGACATCGTTCGACTCGCCGTGGTTCTGCCAGAAGGTAGAGGTTTCAGTCACCAGCGGATCGATAACCACCATGTACTTCAGCTTGCTCAGGCAGCTCACCACTTTGTTTTTGTCCGGGAAGGACGCAACCGGGTTAAAGCCCTGGCAGAAATAACCGGTGACTTTGCCTTCATCCATCATGTTGAAATACTTGATGACGTCGTAGGTCTGGTCCCACTTCGGCAGCCAGTCATAGCCCCAGTTGTTCTCTTTCTGCGCGGCATCGCCATAGAAAGATTTCATCAGGCTAACGAAGAACTTCGGATAGTTGCTCCAGTAGTTCACCTGATCAGCTAGCGTCGCTTTCGGCGTGTTCGCTTCCAGATACGACTGCAAATCAACCTGTTTTTCTGACGGCAGCGTCAGATAACCTGGCAGGCTGGTAGAGAGCAGGCCTAAGTCAGTCAAGCCCTGAATGTTGGAGTGACCACGCAATGCGTTCACGCCGCCACCGGCCATACCCATGTTACCGAGCAGCAACTGGATCATCGCCATAGTACGGATGTTCTGCGCACCCACAGTGTGCTGCGTCCAGCCCAGCGCGTACAGGAAGGTGGTTGTGCGATCCGGTGCGCTGGTGGAGGCCAGCACTTCACACACTTTCAGGAAGTCGGCTTTTGGCGTACCACAGATGTTTTCAACAACGTCCGGCGTGTAGCGGGAAACGTGCGCTTTCAGCAGGTTCCACACACAGCGCGGATGAGTCAGTGTTTCATCGCGTTTCGCATAGCCGTTTTCATCGAACTGATAGTTCCAGGACGATTTATCGTATTGCCGTTTTTCAGCGTCGTAGCCGCTGAACAGACCGTCTTCGAAAGCAAAATCATCACGCACCAGCAGGCTGGCGTTGGTGTAATGCTTAACGTATTCGGCGTTGATTTTGTCGTTTTCGATCAGGTAGCGCAAAACGCCAGACAGGAACGTAATGTCCGTACCGGAACGAATAGGTGCGTAAATATCCGCCACAGAAGCGGTACGCGTAAAACGAGGATCGACAACGATCAAGGTTGCATCGTTGTTGTTTTTCGCTTCCATCGCCCAGCGGAAACCGACGGGATGCGCTTCAGCAGCGTTACCGCCCATTACCATTACGACGTTAGCGTTTTTGATATCCACCCAGTGGTTGGTCATCGCACCGCGACCAAATGTTGGAGCAAGACTTGCTACCGTTGGTCCGTGTCAGACGCGCGCCTGGTTGTCTACCGCCAGCATCCCGAGGGAGCGGGCAAATTTCTGTGTCAGCATCCCGGTTTCGTTGCTGGCACCGGAGGCACACAGCATACCGGTAGAAAGCCAACGGTTTACCGTTACGCCCTGCTCGTTCTTTTCAATAAAGTTAGCGTCACGGTCAGCTTTCATCAGCTTTGCAATACGGGAGAATGCTTCTTCCCAGCTAATGCGCTGCCATTTGTCAGAACCTGGCGCACGATATTCCGGGTAGCGCAGACGGTTTTCGCTGTTGACGTAATCCAGCAAACCGGCCCCTTTTGGGCACAGCGCACCACGGCTTACCGGATGATCCGGGTCACCTTCAATGTGATAAATCGCTTCTCTGGCGTTTTTCGCGCCATCACCCAGGCTATACATCAATAGCCCGCAACCTACGGAACAGTATGTGCAGGTGTTACGGATCTCTTTAGCGCGTAATAATTTGTAGTTTCGCGCCTGAGCCAGTGCTTGCTTCGGGGCAAAGCCCAATGCCGCTACCGTTGTTCCAGCCATACCGCCCGCGCAGATTTTAAAAAATTGTCTGCGACTGACGTCCATTGCTTTCCTCTTTTTTCAGGGGTATTACTGCGCGAGGAAACTAACAGTAAAATTCTGAATCTTTTTGCGCGAAATCAAAAAGAACACGTGTTTGCCACAAAATAATCCGCCTGCGCAAATTGACCTACCTCAATAGCGGTAGAAAAACGCACCACTGCCTGACAGGCCAGTTAAAAAAATGCTATAAAATTCAGCTTAATTTTTAACGGCAAGAGAGACAAAACAGCGAGCATGACACGACAAAAAGCAACGCTCATAGGGCTAATAGCGATCGTCCTGTGGAGCACGATGGTAGGATTGATTCGCGGTGTCAGCGAGGGGCTCGGCCCGGTCGGCGGCGCAGCTGCTATCTATTCATTAAGCGGGCTGCTGTTAATCTTCACGGTTGGATTTCCGCGTATTCGGCAGATTCCGAAAGGCTATTTACTCGCCGGGAGTCTGTTATTCGTCAGCTATGAAATCTGTCTGGCGCTTTCCTTAGGGTATGCGGCGACCCGTCATCAGGCGATTGAAGTGGGTATGGTGAACTATCTATGGCCCAGCCTGACAATTCTCTTTGCCATTCTGTTTAATGGTCAGAAAACCAACTGGCTGATTGTACCAGGATTATTATTAGCCCTGGTCGGCGTCTGCTGGGTGTTAGGCGGTGATAATGGGTTACATTATGATGAAATCATCAATAATATTACCACCAGCCCATTGAGTTATTTCCTGGCGTTTATTGGTGCGTTTATCTGGGCAGCCTATTGCACAGTAACGAATAAATACGCACGCGGATTTAACGGAATTACCGTTTTTGTCCTGCTAACGGGAGCAAGTCTGTGGGTTTACTATTTTCTCACGCCACAACCAGAAATGGTATTTAGCACGCCCGTCATGATTAAACTCATCTCTGCGGCATTTACCTTAGGATTTGCTTATGCTGCATGGAATGTCGGTATATTGCATGGCAATGTCACCATAATGGCGGTAGGCTCGTATTTTACACCTGTACTTTCCTCAGCGCTTGCAGCCGTGCTGCTCAGCGCCCCACTGTCGTTCTCGTTCTGGCAAGGCGCGCTAATGGTCTGCGGCGGTTCCCTGCTCTGCTGGCTGGCGACACGTCGTGGTTAAAATAATTGCCGGGTCTACGGCCCGGCAGTTAATCAGATAAATTCCGACAATATTAAAAAATAAATTTCAAATACCAGTAATTCACCTTATATCTCATTTCGACTTCGATCACATATCGATAAATAATATTATTTCATCTATTTTTCTCATTGTTTTTAATCACCATTCTATTTTAAAAACAGTATGTCATTTATAAATGACGCCGTTTAAAATTCGTTTAGAAAATACGTTTAACGATAATTAAAAGGATTCTGTTAAATGAAATTAAAAATAGTTGCGGTGGTTGTAACTGGTTTGTTAGCTGCGAACGTAGCACACGCTGCCGAAGTCTATAACAAGGATGGTAATAAACTCGACCTTTATGGCAAGGTTACCGCTCTACGTTATTTTACTGATGATAAGCGTGACGATGGTGATAAAACTTATGCCCGTCTCGGCTTTAAAGGAGAAACGCAAATCAATGATCAAATGATTGGTTTTGGTCACTGGGAATATGATTTTAAAGGCTATAACGATGAAGCCAACGGCTCGCGCGGCAAGAATCTCTGATTGAGTTAAGTGCCCATCACAATATGATCACTGACCTTATATTACACAATCATCCCAGGATGAAAACAATCACTTTAAACGACAACCATATTGCACATTTAAACGCCAAAAACACTACAAAACTGGAATATTTAAACTTAAGCAATAACAATTTACTGCCAACCAATGACATTGATCAACTAATATCATCAAAACATCTTTGGCATGTATTAGTTAACGGCATCAACAATGATCCACTTGCACAAATGCAGTACTGGACTGCAGTAAGAAATATAATTGATGACACTAATGAAGTGACCATTGATTTATCAGGACTTAATTTAACCACTCAACCACCAGGGCTGCAAAACTTCACCTCTATCAATCTTGATAATAACCAACTCACACATTTTGATGCAACCAACTACGATAGACTCGTAAAGCTAAGTCTGAATAGTAATACTCTTGACTCAATAAATTTTCCTCAAGGCAGAAATGTAAGTATTACACATATATCTATGAATAATAATGCTCTCAGAAATATTGATATAGATAGGCTTTCATCAGTTACTTATTTTAGTGCGGCACATAATCAACTAGAGTTTGTGCAATTAGAATCTTGCGAATGGCTGCAATACCTGAATCTCAGCCATAATCAATTAACTGATATTGTTGCAGGTAATAAAAATGAACTCTTACTGCTGGATCTATCCCATAATAAACTAACAAGTTTACACAATGACTTATTTCCCAACTTGAATACGTTACTTATTAACAACAATTTGCTTTCTGAAATTAAAATATTCTATAGCAACTTCTGCAATGTTCAGACATTAAACGCTGCTAACAACCAGTTGAAATATATAAATCTTGATTTCCTGACTTATCTTCCATCTATCAAAAGTTTAAGACTGGACAATAATAAAATAACCCACATTGATACTAATAATACATCCGATATTGGAACTTTATTCCCCATAATAAAACAGAGCAAAAACTTAAATTTTTTAAATGTTTCTGGGAAGAACAATTGCCCTACTATGCAGCTCATGTTATTTAATTTGTTTTCCCCAGCACTTAAGCTTAATACTGGCCTGGCAATTCTTTCGCCTGGTGCATTTGAAGTTCACTCTGACGGAATAGATGTGGATAACGAATTGTTTCACTATCCTATTAAAAAAGCATATACCCCATATAATATACACACTTACAAGACAGAGGAAGTTGTAAACCAGAGGAATATAAAAGTTAAAAACATGACCTTAGATGAAATAAACAATACTTACTGTAATAACGATTATTACAATCAGGCAATAAGAGAGGAACCGATAGACCTTCTGGACAGATCGTTTTCCTCCAGTTCATGGCCTTTTTAGTGAATAAATCATCACTAATTCTATAAGTGTCTGGTCTTGTTGATAATATAGTTAATATGTAACCCTTTAGATTCACGATCTGAAGGGTTGAAACATGACATACGTTCAAAGATTAACCCCCGTTTGAAGGTTAGCTTGTTAGTTACATTTAGTAACACATATCTGGCTACTTAATCCCCATTCTGCCCCCGCGGTTACGCTTTCTTATCTATTCTTTCAATCAGCACTTCACCCAATTCATCCTTAATTCTAATAACTGGCTATTGCGCCTTACCTCCTGTTTTGTCTTTTTTCATTACCAATGTGTGCATGTGAGGAACAATATGGCACTGCAAAATGAGAAAAATAGTTGTTATCTTTTACGCGACTGGAAACCAGAAAATCCGGCCTTCTGGGAAAATAAAGGAAAACATATTGCTCGAAGAAACCTCTGGATATCAGTCAGTTGTCTACTTCTTGCCTTCTGTGTCTGGATGCTATTTAGCGCAGTTACCGTTAATCTCAATAAAATCGGTTTTAATTTTACTACCGATCAACTCTTTTTATTAACCGCATTACCCTCCGTTTCTGGCGCATTATTGCGTGTTCCCTACTCCTTTATGGTGCCTATATTCGGTGGACGCCGATGGACGGTTTTTAGTACTGCAATCCTGATTATTCCTTGCGTCTGGCTCGGAATTGCCGTGCAAAATCCGAATACTCCTTTTGGGATATTTATCGTTATCGCTTTGCTATGCGGTTTTGCAGGTGCAAACTTTGCTTCGAGCATGGGCAATATCAGTTTCTTCTTTCCAAAAGCCAAACAAGGGAGCGCTCTTGGGATTAATGGCGGATTAGGAAACTTAGGTGTAAGTGTAATGCAGCTGGTTGCACCGCTGGTCATTTTTGTACCTGTATTTGCCTTTCTCGGCGTCAATGGCGTACCGCAGGCCGACGGTTCGGTGATGTCGCTGGCGAATGCCGCATGGATTTGGGTACCGCTACTGGCGATTGCCACGATCGCCGCCTGGTCAGGGATGAATGATATCGCCAGTTCACGCGCCTCAATTGCCGACCAGCTCCCTGTCTTACAACGCCTGCATCTCTGGCTGCTGAGCCTGCTTTACCTTGCCACCTTCGGTTCGTTTATCGGTTTTTCTGCGGGTTTTGCCATGCTGGCAAAAACCCAGTTCCCGGATGTGAATATTCTGCGCCTGGCGTTCTTTGGCCCATTTATCGGTGCCATCGCGCGGTCGGTTGGTGGTGCTATTTCCGATAAGTTCGGCGGCGTGCGGGTGACGTTGATCAACTTTATTTTTATGGCGATTTTCAGTGCCCTGCTGTTCCTTACCTTACCGGGCACAGGCTCCGGTAATTTCATCGCCTTTTACGCCGTATTTATGGGGCTGTTTCTGACTGCGGGTCTGGGAAGTGGTTCTACTTTCCAGATGATCGCCGTCATCTTTCGCCAGATAACCATTTATCGGGTAAAGATGAAAGGCGGTAGTGATGAGCAAGCTCAGAAAGAAGCCGTCACCGAAACGGCGGCGGCTCTGGGCTTTATCTCAGCCATTGGCGCAGTGGGCGGCTTTTTTATTCCGCAGGCGTTTGGCATGTCGCTCAATATGACCGGCTCTCCGGTCGGCGCGATGAAAGTGTTTTTAATCTTCTACATCGTTTGTGTGCTGCTGACCTGGCTGGTTTATGGTCGGCGGAAGTTCAGCCAAAAATAAGAGATCGATGCCTGATGTACAACCGTGTCGCATCCGACAAGGCATCAGATCCCAATTCATTCCTGGAGCAGGAGTCATGTCATGAGTAAACTTTTGGATCGCTTTCGCTACTTCAAACAAAAGGGCGAAACCTTTGCCGATGGTCACGGACAGGTGATGCATAGCAACCGCGACTGGGAGGACAGCTATCGCCAGCGTTGGCAGTTCGACAAAATCGTGCGTTCCACCCACGGTGTTAACTGTACAGGCTCCTGTAGCTGGAAAATCTACGTTAAAAATGGTCTGGTGACCTGGGAAATCCAACAGACCGACTACCCGCGCACTCGCCCTGACCTGCCCAATCATGAACCTCGCGGCTGCCCGCGTGGCGCAAGTTACTCCTGGTATCTTTACAGCGCTAACCGCCTGAAATACCCGCTCATTCGTAAACGACTGATTGAACTGTGGCGCGAAGCCCTCAAGCAACACAGCGATCCGGTACTGGCGTGGGCATCGATTATGAACGATCCGCAAAAGTGCCTGAGCTACAAACAAGTGCGTGGGCGCGGCGGGTTTATCCGCTCCAACTGGCAGGAACTAAACCAGCTGATTGCCGCCGCTAACGTCTGGACCATCAAAACCTACGGCCCGGATCGCGTTGCCGGTTTCTCGCCGATCCCGGCGATGTCGATGGTTTCTTACGCCGCCGGAACGCGTTATCTGTCACTGCTTGGCGGCACCTGTTTAAGCTTCTACGACTGGTATTGCGACCTGCCGCCCGCCTCGCCGATGACCTGGGGCGAGCAAACCGACGTACCGGAATCTGCCGACTGGTATAACTCCAGCTACATCATCGCCTGGGGGTCTAACGTACCGCAGACACGTACGCCGGACGCCCACTTCTTTACCGAAGTACGCTACAAAGGCACTAAAACCATCGCCATTACCCCTGACTACTCTGAAGTGGCCAAATTGTGCGACCAGTGGCTGGCACCGAAACAAGGCACTGATAGCGCCCTGGCGATGGCAATGGGCCATGTGATTTTAAAAGAGTTTCATCTCGATAATCCCAGCGACTACTTTATCAACTACTGCCGCCGCTACAGCGACATGCCGATGCTGGTAATGCTGGAGCCTCGCGACGATGGTAGCTACGTTCCCGGGCGCATGATCCGCGCATCTGACCTGGTGGATGGACTGGGCGAAAGCAACAATCCGCAGTGGAAAACCGTAGCAGTTAATACCGCAGGTGAATTGGTAGTGCCGAACGGTGCGATTGGTTTCCGCTGGGGAGAAAAAGGCAAATGGAATCTGGAATCCATTGCCGCCGGTACGGAAACCGAATTGTCGTTAACCCTGCTCGGTCAACATGACGCTGTTGCAGGCGTGGCCTTCCCCTACTTTGGCGGCATTGAAAATCCGCATTTTCGCAGCGTAAAACACAATCCGGTGCTGGTGCGCCAATTGCCCGTTAAAAACCTGACGTTAGTCGATGGCAACACCTGTCCGGTGGTCAGCGTTTATGATTTGGTACTGGCGAATTACGGCCTCGATCGCGGGCTGGAAGATGAAAACAGTGCGAAAGATTACGCTGAAATCAAACCGTACACCCCAGCCTGGGGTGAGCAAATTACCGGCGTGCCGCGCCAGTATATTGAATCCATCGCTCGTGAATTTGCCGATACTGCCCATAAAACGCATGGGCGCTCAATGATTATCCTCGGCGCTGGCGTCAACCACTGGTATCACATGGATATGAACTACCGTGGGATGATCAATATGCTGATCTTCTGCGGTTGTGTCGGGCAAAGCGGTGGCGGCTGGGCACACTATGTCGGCCAGGAAAAACTGCGCCCACAAACCGGCTGGTTGCCACTGGCCTTTGCGCTCGACTGGAACCGACCACCGCGCCAAATGAACAGCACCTCGTTTTTCTACAATCATTCCAGCCAATGGCGCTATGAAAAAGTCTCTGCTCAGGAGTTACTTTCACCGCTCGCCGATGCCAGTAAGTACAGCGGTCATCTGATTGATTTCAACGTTCGCGCCGAACGTATGGGCTGGCTACCTTCTGCGCCGCAGCTGGGGCGTAACCCGCTCGGGATTAAAGCTGAAGCCGACAAGGCCGGATTATCCCCCACAGAATTTATCGCCCAGGCGCTGAAATCGGGCGATTTACGTATGGCCTGCGAACAACCAGATAGCGGCAGCAATCATCCGCGTAATTTGTTTGTCTGGCGCTCTAACCTGCTTGGCTCCTCCGGCAAAGGCCACGAGTATATGCAGAAGTATCTGCTGGGGACCGAAAGCGGGATTCAGGGCGAGGAACTCGGTGCCAGCGACGGGATCAAACCGGAAGAAGTCGAGTGGCAAACTGCGGCGATTGAAGGCAAGCTCGACCTGCTGGTGACGCTCGACTTCCGCATGTCCAGTACCTGCCTGTTCTCCGATATCGTTCTGCCCACCGCCACCTGGTACGAAAAAGACGATATGAACACCTCGGATATGCATCCGTTTATTCATCCGCTTTCTGCGGCGGTCGATCCGGCGTGGGAATCACGCAGCGACTGGGAAATCTACAAAGGTATCGCCAAAGCATTTTCGCAAGTGTGCGTGGGTCATCTTGGCAAAGAAACCGACGTGGTATTACAACCCCTACTGCATGACTCTCCGGCAGAGCTCTCACAGCCGTGTGAAGTGCTCGACTGGCGCAAAGGCGAATGCGATCTGATTCCAGGCAAAACCGCGCCGAATATTGTGGCGGTGGAGCGCGACTACCCTGCTACGTATGAACGCTTTACCTCGCTCGGGCCATTGATGGACAAACTTGGCAATGGCGGTAAAGGGATTTCGTGGAATACCCAGGATGAAATCGATTTCCTCGGCAAACTCAATTACACCAAGCGTGATGGCCCGGCACAGGGGCGTCCGCTGATTGACACCGCCATTGACGCTTCAGAAGTGATTCTGGCACTGGCACCGGAAACCAACGGTCATGTTGCAGTCAAAGCGTGGCAGGCGCTGGGCGAGATCACCGGGCGCGAACATACCCATCTGGCGCTGCACAAAGAGGACGAGAAGATTCGCTTTCGCGATATTCAGGCGCAGCCGCGTAAAATTATCTCCAGCCCCACCTGGTCCGGTCTGGAAAGCGATCACGTATCCTATAACGCGGGATACACCAACGTTCATGAGTTAATTCCGTGGCGCACGCTGTCGGGACGCCAGCAGCTCTATCAGGATCATCCGTGGATGCGTGCTTTTGGTGAAAGCCTGGTGGCTTATCGCCCGCCTATCGACACCCGTAGCGTCAGTGAGATGCGCCAGATACCGCCAAACGGCTTCCCGGAAAAAGCACTTAACTTCCTGACGCCGCACCAGAAATGGGGCATTCACTCAACCTACAGTGAAAACCTGCTAATGCTGACGCTCTCTCGCGGTGGACCGATTGTCTGGATCAGCGAAACAGATGCCCGAGAACTGACCATTGTCGATAACGACTGGGTGGAAGTATTCAACGCCAACGGCGCGCTGACTGCCCGCGCGGTGGTCAGCCAACGTGTACCGCCGGGCATGACCATGATGTATCACGCCCAGGAACGCATTATGAATATTCCTGGTTCGGAAGTAACTGGCATGCGCGGCGGCATTCATAACTCGGTCACCCGCGTTTGCCCGAAACCAACGCATATGATTGGCGGTTACGCGCAGCTGGCCTGGGGCTTTAACTACTACGGCACCGTCGGATCGAACCGCGATGAGTTCATCATGATCCGCAAGATGAAGAACGTTAACTGGCTGGATGATGAAGGTCGCGATCAGGTACAGGAGGCGAAAAAATGAAAATCCGTTCACAAGTCGGCATGGTGCTTAACCTCGACAAATGTATCGGCTGCCATACCTGTTCGGTGACCTGTAAAAACGTCTGGACCGGGCGCGAAGGCATGGAGTACGCATGGTTTAACAACGTCGAAACCAAACCGGGCATTGGTTATCCGAAAAACTGGGAAGATCAGGAAGAGTGGCAAGGCGGCTGGGTCCGCGATGTGAATGGCAAGATCCGTCCGCGTCTGGGCAGCAAGATGGGCGTAATAACCAAAATCTTCGCCAACCCGGTGGTGCCGCAGATTGATGATTACTACGAACCTTTCACCTTCGACTACGAACATTTGCATAGCGCACCGGAAGGCAAACATATCCCTACTGCTCGCCCGCGTTCACTGATTGACGGCAAACGGATGGACAAAGTGATCTGGGGCCCAAACTGGGAAGAACTGCTGGGCGGCGAGTTTGAAAAACGTGCCCGCGACCGCAACTTCGAGGCCATGCAAAAGGAGATGTACGGGCAGTTTGAAAACACCTTCATGATGTACCTGCCGCGCCTGTGCGAACACTGCCTCAATCCCAGTTGCGTGGCGACCTGCCCAAGCGGCGCTATCTACAAACGCGAAGAAGACGGCATTGTGCTGATTGATCAGGATAAATGCCGTGGCTGGCGTTTGTGCATTAGCGGTTGTCCGTACAAAAAAATCTACTTCAACTGGAAAAGCGGCAAGTCAGAAAAATGTATCTTCTGTTATCCGCGAATTGAGTCAGGCCAACCCACCGTGTGCTCAGAAACCTGCGTGGGTCGCATCCGGTATCTGGGCGTGCTGCTTTACGACGCCGACCGCATTGAGGAAGCGGCGAGCACCGAGCGCGAAGTTGACCTCTATGAACGTCAGTGCGAAGTATTCCTCGATCCACACGATCCCTCAGTGATCGAGGAAGCCCTGAAACAAGGTATTCCACAAAACGTGATTGAAGCTGCCCAGCGTTCGCCTGTCTACAAAATGGCGATGGACTGGAAACTGGCGCTACCGCTGCACCCTGAATATCGCACCCTGCCAATGGTCTGGTACGTTCCTCCGCTGTCGCCGATTCAGTCCTACGCAGATGCGGGCGGTTTGCCGAAAAGCGAAGGCGTGCTGCCCGCCATCGAAAGCCTGCGTATTCCGGTGCAATATCTCGCCAATATGTTGAGTGCCGGCGATACCGGTCCGGTACTGCGGGCGCTGAAACGGATGATGGCGATGCGCCACTATATGCGTTCACAAACCGTGGAAGGCGTTACTGATACTCGTGCCATCGACGAAGTAGGCCTGAGCGTCGCCCAGGTCGAAGAGATGTATCGTTACCTCGCCATTGCCAACTATGAAGATCGTTTTGTCATCCCGACGAGCCATCGGGAAATGGCGGGCGATGCCTTCGCAGAACGCAACGGCTGCGGTTTTACCTTTGGCGACGGTTGCCACGGTTCGGACAGTAAATTCAACCTGTTCAACAGTAGCCGTATCGATGCCATCAACATCACCGAAGTGCGCGACAAAGCGGAGGGCGAATAATGCAGATCCTCAAAGTGATCGGCCTGTTGATGGAGTATCCGGACGAGCTGTTGTGGGAATGCAAGGAGGACGCGCTGGCGTTGATCCGCAGCGACGCGCCGATGCTTACGGATTTCACCCACAACCTGCTTAACGCGCCGCTGCTGGATAAACAGGCCGAATGGTGCGAAGTGTTTGACCGTGGACGTACCACATCGCTGCTGCTGTTCGAACATGTTCATGCCGAGTCCCGCGATCGCGGCCAGGCAATGGTGGACCTGCTGGCGGAGTATGAAAAGGTCGGCCTGCAGCTGGATTGTCGGGAACTGCCCGATTATCTACCGCTGTATCTGGAGTATTTAAGCGTACTGCCTGACGATCAGGCGAAAGAAGGATTGCTCAATGTTGCGCCGATCCTCGCCCTGCTTGGCGGTCGCTTAAAACAACGCGAGGCACCGTGGTACGCGTTGTTTGATGCTCTGCTGCAACTGGCGGGAAGCTCCCTTTCAAGTGACAGTGTCACAAAACAAGTAAACAGCGAAGAGCGCGATGACACCCGCCAGGCGCTTGATGCAGTGTGGGAAGAGGAACAGGTGAAGTTTATTGAAGATAACGCCACGGCGTGTGACAGCTCGCCGCTTAATCAATATCAGCGACGCTTTAGCCAGGATGTCGCGCCGCAATATGTCGACATCAGTGCGGGAGGTGGGAAATGATTCAGTATCTGAACGTCTTTTTTTACGATATCTACCCGTACATTTGTGCGACGGTGTTTTTCCTCGGCAGCTGGCTGCGCTACGACTACGGGCAGTACACCTGGCGCGCCTCCTCAAGTCAAATGCTCGATAAACGCGGGATGGTGATATGGTCGAATCTGTTCCATATCGGCATTTTGGGGATTTTCTTCGGGCACTTGTTCGGCATGTTAACGCCGCACTGGATGTACGCGTGGTTTTTGCCAGTGGCAGCGAAACAACTAATGGCGATGGTGCTCGGCGGTATTTGCGGTGTGTTGACATTGATTGGCGGCGCAGGACTGCTGTGGCGCAGGCTGACAAATCAGCGCGTGCGTGCAACTTCCACTACGCCGGATATTATCATCATGAGCATTTTGCTGATCCAGTGTCTGCTGGGGCTAAGTACCATACCGTTTTCAGCACAGTATCCTGATGGTAGCGAAATGATGAAGCTGGTGGGTTGGGCGCAAAGCATTGTCACTTTCCGTGGTGGATCGTCAGAAATGCTTAACGGCGTAGCGTTCGTTTTCCGCCTGCATCTGGTATTGGGAATGACCATCTTCCTGCTCTTCCCGTTCACCAGATTGGTGCATGTGTGGAGCGCGCCGTTTGAGTACTTTACTCGTCGGTATCAGATTGTGCGTTCGCGGCGATAATTTCACCCTGGCCGGATAGCCCTTCGCTCTCCGGCCACTTGCAGGCTATGATAGTTCTCCAGTCACAGGAGAACGTTAATGAAACCGCAGGTGTACCACGTCGATGCTTTTACCTCTCAACCATTTCGCGGCAATTCTGCCGGTGTTGTTTTCCCCGCCGATAATCTTAGCGAAGCGCAAATGCAGCTTATCGCCCGCGAGTTAGGCCATTCGGAAACTGCTTTTCTGCTGCACAGCGACGACAGCGATGTGCGCATCCGCTACTTTACGCCAACGGTTGAAGTGCCGATTTGCGGTCACGCGACAGTAGCTGCGCACTATGTACGTGCGAAGGTGTTAGGTTTAGGAAATTGCACGATCTGGCAAACATCGCTGGCAGGAAAACATCGCGTGACTATCGAAAAGCACAACGATGATTATCGTATTTCGCTGGAACAAGGTACGCCGGGCTTTGAACCGCCGCTGGAGGGTGAAACACGTGAGGCGATTATCAACGCGCTTCATCTCACTGAGGACGATATTCTGCCAGGCTTGCCAATTCAGGTGGCAACAACAGGACACTCAAAAGTGATGATCCCGTTGAAACCAGAAGTGGATATCGACGCCCTTTCGCCTGATCTTGCTGCGCTGAGCGCTATCAGCAAACAGATTGGCTGCAATGGTTTCTTCCCGTTCCAGATCCGCCCAGGCAAAAACGAAACCGATGGTCGCATGTTCTCGCCTGCGATTGGTATTGTGGAAGATCCGGTGACTGGCAATGCCAATGGCCCGATGGGTGCATGGTTGGTACATCACAACGTATTGCCCCACGATGGCAAGGTGCTGCGTGTTAAAGGCCATCAGGGGCGCGCATTGGGGCGTGACGGCGTGATTGAAGTGACGGTGACAATTCGTGATAACCAACCGGAAAAAGTCACCATTTCAGGTACAGCGGTGATTTTGTTTCATGCCGAATGGGCAATTGAAATCTGAAATCGTTGCCTGATGCGCTTCGCCTGTCAGGTCTACAACCGGGCTAATGTATGCCGGATAAGGCGTTTACGCCGCATCCGGCAACCTGACATAAATTATTTTCCCGCCTCCGGATGCGTATCAAACGCCGCCATCACCAGCGCTAACTCATCCACAGTAAAGCCATGTTTCGCATCATCCACGCCCAGACCAAACTGTTCCTGCATCACGGCATATAACGACACCACATCCGGTAGATTTCGCTGCTCCACCGCGTGCCCATTTTCATAATGGGTAAAATGAAAATTGGTCAGCGTTAGCTTGCCACCGTCCGGCAAATGGCGGCACATCAGCAAATGATGGCGAAAATGCGACTGCGGCCAGTGCGCCGACCAGAAATTGCCCATCACATAATCGCTTTGTTGCTGCTCGCAGAGATCAAAACGGTACATCGACTGCCAATGCTGATGATGATTAAACTGCAACACCCAATCATCACCCTCCTGCAACAACCGATACTCTCCGTGTGGCGTGGTCTGCACGAGATCGGAAACTAAACGAATCGGCGCGGTTAGCGTCTGCCCACCGAAACCGACATCAGCAATCCATTTTTCCTCTTCCAGTTCCACCAACAGCAAACGATGGGTGCGCGGCGGTAATGCTGGCGGATTTGATAACACTACGCGCCCTAACAAGCTGCGAACGTTAAACTCCAGCTCGCGTAACACCCGCTCAAACACGCCATTCTGCTCAAAACAGTAACCGCCACGACGGGCTATCACCAGTTTCTCTTCCAGCGATTGATCATCAAGCTGTATTTCCCTCGGCAGCAAAACGTCGAGGTTTTCAAACGGAATAGTGCAATTGTGTTTCAGGTGCAATGCACGAAGCGTATCAATATTGACCGCAGCAGCTCCCGACCAGTTAATACGGGCAAAATAGTGATTCAGAATGGGCGTCATCAGGCGTTTCCCTTAGTGGTTTTCTCAACTTATAACCTGGAATAGACGCCGCACCGGCTATTTTGTGCGATCGCGGACATGCATCACGTTTGCAAATCGCCAATCCCGTTAATTTCGTTACTTATTGCGTTACGGACTACGCTTAAAAAAACCTTCTTCGCGAGGCGATACCATGAGCCGATTCATCCCCATAGAATTACACCATGCCAGCCGTCTGTTAAATCATGGCCCAACTGTCATGATCACCAGTTTCGATGAGCAATCCCAGCGGCGTAACATTATGGCAGCAGCCTGGTCAATGCCGGTGGAGTTTGAACCGCCACGCGTGGCGATTGTGGTAGATAAATCGACATGGACCAGGGAGTTGATTGAACGTAACGGTAAATTTGGCATCGTTATCCCGGGCGTTGCAGCAACTAACTGGACGTGGGCAGTGGGAAGCGTGTCGGGTCGTGAAGAAGATAAATTTAATTGCTATGGCATTCCGGTGGTGAAAGGTCCGGTGCTTGGTTTGCCACTTGTTGAAGAGAAATGCCTGGCGTGGATGGAGTGCCGCCTGCTACCTGCGACTTCTGCGCAACAAAAATACGACACGCTGTTTGGCGAGGTGGTATCAGCAGCGGCAGACGCACGGGTATTTGTCGAAGGCCGCTGGCAGTTTGATGATGATAAGCTCAATACGTTGCATCATTTAGGTGCTGGCACGTTTGTTACTAGCGGCAAGCGTGTTACGGCAGGTTAAGCATTACATGCTGTAACCGGGTTTCTTTATCAAAGCCTCCATTTGGGGCGCGATTTCGGCATCCCAGATAGCTTGCCAAGATTCTGGTTGAATCTGCTGTAGAGCAATGCTTATCGAACTGTCTTTACTGTTCAGATGGCGAATAATAACGTCGGTAATATCTGCAGCAAGTGCTGCTTTTTGTTGTTCGTCCAGTTCACGCGGAAAGCATTTAATGTCGATGTGCGGCATGATTGTGCTCCTTTTGAAAGATGTCAGTAAAATTAACACACATTGTGAATTTTCAGTCCTTTCCATTCAAACGTGAAATCAATAAGTTCATCAGGGACATCGCAAACAATATGAATACGGATTTCTTCTCTGCCGTGACTCTTTTCACAAATTGCGTAACTGTCATGCTCTGGATTATTTAATTCTTTCAGCGGAAATTTTTCCTCAAAGGCTTTATTTAGCCACCCCTGGTTTCCTTTCACCGCGAATAAATAATCACCTCCCTGTTTTTGTATCTTCTCTGCTATATCTTTCTGGCAACCCATCGCATCAGTTGTGATGATTTTTCCTTTAATATCCAGCATGTTAAGAAGTTCTGGGATAGCTGTAATCTCATTAGATTTATCATCCGTCTTGATCTGTCCGATGACCAGACTGTGCATTGTTGAGAACGCACTAATGACATGAATCGCTCCCCTGCGGCGACTCTTATCATAAGAATGCCGGAGCGTTTTTCCATCAATTGCAATGACGTCTTTATCATCTGAAGAATGACAATCACGCATCCAGTTAATAAAGCACTCATGAAATTTTGTAGGGCTGATACAGGATACAACTCTGGCAATAGTATCGTGAACAGGAATACCATTTTCAAAATCACCATATTGCTTCAAGAAATCGAGATGTGTTTCCCCGAAATCCTCTATATCTTCCCAACTTTCTGCAC
>NZ_JBJQLJ010000036.1:0-32284 GCF_046486385.1 Escherichia sp. WS33
TAACAAATGGACGTGATCTGGTTCGCCATCCATTTAAACCAGTTCAGCTTCAAAATCAGCACATACATTTGAAAAGTAAGTGCGTAGTTTTTCTGTCGCGTCATAGTCAAAAATCTGACGTCGGTATCTGGTGACAAAGACCAGGTGAACATGCATCAGGAAAACACAATGCTTCCCCGTCGGATATCGGTTTCTTTATTCATAGACCAAAGTATCATTTGGCCTGTGAAACGATTACAGGCATTTAAATTCCAGTTAAGACCCGGTGGTCAACAGGAGCGTGAAATGAGGCGCTTCGCAGGCGCATGTCGTTTCGTTTTCAATCATGCTCTGGCGCTTCAGAATGAGAATCATGAGGCCGGTAATAAATACATCCCTTACGGGAAAATGGCTTCCTGGCTGGTTGAGTGGAAAAATGCCACTGAAACGCAATGGCTTAAAGATTCTCCCTCACAGCCATTGCAACAGTCACTGAAAGACCTTGAGCGGGCTTACAAAAACTTCTTCCGGAAGCGGGCTGCTTTTCCCCGATTCAAAAAGCGGGGACAGAATGATGCATTCCGCTACCCGCAGGGCGTTAAGCTCGATCAGGAAAACAGCCGTATTTTTCTGCCGAAACTGGGCTGGATGCGCTACCGCAATAGCCGTCAGGTCACGGGTGTTGTGAAAAATGTCACTGTCAGCCAGTCCTGCGGTAAGTGGTACATCAGTATTCAGACAGAAAGTGAAGTATCCACTCCGGTTCACCCTTCAGCATCAATGGTCGGGCTGGATGCTGGCGTGGCTAAACTCGCCACGCTGTCAGATGGCACAGTCTTTGAGCCTGTAAACAGTTTTCAGAAAAACCAGAAGACGCTGGCGAGACTTCAGCGACAGTTAAGCCGCAAGGTCAAATTCAGCAACAACTGGCAGAAGCAGAAACGCAAAATACAGCGACTGCATTCCCGTATCGCATATATCCGCAGGGACTACCTTCACAAAGTCACAACGACCGTCAGCAAAAACCACGCAATGATAGTCATTGAGGATTTGAAGGTCAGCAACATGTCAAAGTCAGCAGCGGGTACGGTCAGCCAGCCGGGGCGCAATGTCCGGGCAAAATCAGGTTTAAACCGTTCGATACTGGATCAGGGCTGGTATGAAATGCGCCGCCAGCTTGCGTACAAGCAGCTCTGGCGTGGCGGTCAGGTGCTTGCTGTTCCGCCAGCGTATACAAGCCAGCGTTGCGCGTGCTGTGGTCATACAGCGAAAGAAAATCGTCTGTCACAAAGTAAATTCAGATGCCAGGTATGTGGATATACAGCGAACGCCGATGTAAACGGCGCTCGTAACATTTTAGCGGCGGGGCACGCCGTTCTTGCCTGTGGAGGGATGGTGCAGTCAGGCCGCCCGTTGAAGCAGGAACCCACCGAAATGATTCAGGCGACAGCCTGAACGTAGCAGGGATCCACGTCCTTCAGGGCGTGGAGGATGTCAATATCGGTTTCTGTCAGCGATTAAATTCAACACCACGTAACAAACGCCTCCGGCAATTAATCCCCAGAACGCAGAACCAATCCCGACCAGCGTCAATCCACTTGCCGTTACCAGAAATGCCACCACCGCCGCGTCGCGCTCACGCTCATTATGCAGCGCCTGATACAAACTGCCGCCAATGGTACTCAACAGCGCCAGACCTGCCAGCATCTGGATCCAACTTACGGGCAGGGCAGCCATCATCCCGGTAATGGCACTACCAAACAGACCTGCGAGCAAATAGAAAATGCCTGCACCGGCAGCTGCCAGCCAACGTTGATCTTTATCCGGATGCGCTTCCGGGCTTTGGCAAATAGCCGCGGTGATTGCCGCAATACCGACGGAATAAACGCCGAAAGGGGAAAAAACCAGTGCCAGCAATCCAGTAAATACAATTAATGGCGAAACAGGAGTTGAATATCCGGCTGCTTTCATTGCTGCGATACCCGGTGCGTTTTGCGATGCCATCGTCACCAGAAAAAGGGGGAGTGCAACGCTCAGGCTGTGAGCAAACGAAAAATCAGGGGTAATATAAGTGGGGAGAACGGGTTTAAAGACAACATCAGTTGTGACAACGTCACCTTGCGCGATAACGATCACGATCCCAATAATCATCGCGGCAATTACCGCATAGCGTGGCGCAACGGCCTTGGTTGCCAGCCATACCAGCAACATACTTCCACACAACGTAAATTGACCGTCCAGACTGGCAAACGCCTGTAAACCAAAGCGTAATAAAATCCCGGCAAGCATTGCCGCCGCAAGCGAGTGCGGAATAATGCGCATCAGACGAGCAAAGAGTCCCGTTATGCCGCAGAGGACTATTAACGCGTTGGTGACAATAAAAACGCCGATGGCTTCGTTAAGTGTTAGTCCCTGCAATCCGGTGACCAACAAAGCCGCGCCAGGCGTTGACCATGCGGTGAGAACAGGTACGCGATACCATAATGTCAGAGTCAGCGTACTGACGCCCATTGCCAGCCCCAGCGCCGTCATCCAGCCAGAGATTTGTGCAGTGGTGGCTCCGGCGACAATCGCTGCTTGCCAGATTATTGCCGCTGAACTGGCGTAGCCAATTAATACCGCCAGAAACCCCGCCAGTAGCGTGGGTGGAGGAACAGAAAACAGACGCATAGTCACCTCGTGCGTTATAGCGTACAGGCACCGTAGCATTTGTCCGTTATAACGCACAAGTGATAAACTTCCGTTTTGCCGGAGGAGTCGCATGGAAAATCTCGCTCGCTTTTTATCCACCACACTTAAACAACTACGCCAGCAGCGCGGCTGGAGTCTTTCGCGACTGGCAGAAGCGACGGGCGTTTCTAAAGCAATGTTAGGGCAGATTGAGCGTAATGAGTCCAGTCCGACGGTCGCGACATTATGGAAAATTGCCACCGGGTTGAACGTACCATTTTCAACATTTATTTCTCCGCCGCAGCCCGCTACGCCTTCAGTTTATGATCCACAACAGCACGCGATGGTGATCACTTCGCTGTTTCCTTATGATCCACAACTCTGCTTTGAACACTTCTCGATTCAGATGGCATCTGGTGCAATAAGCGAATCGACGCCCC
Source organism: Escherichia sp. WS33 (assembly GCF_046486385.1). Lineage (NCBI taxonomy): Bacteria > Pseudomonadati > Pseudomonadota > Gammaproteobacteria > Enterobacterales > Enterobacteriaceae > Escherichia > Escherichia sp. WS33. Next base: position 3,090 of record NZ_JBJQLJ010000036.1, read on the forward strand.
ATGAGAAGGGGGTAATCGAACATGTCGTCGTCATTGATGGACAACTTGATCTGTGCGTTGATGGGGAATGGCAGACCCTTAATTGTGGGGAAGGCGTTCGATTTGCTGCAGACGTCACGCATATCTATCGTAATGGTGGGGAGCAAACCGTACATTTTCATTCCCTCATCCATTACCCGCGCAGTTAAGCGGGAAAACTATTTCGCAACGTCGCGCTTGTGGCTAAAATAGCCGCCATTTTTCAGCTACTGGATAAGAATGTGACCGTATCTTCTCATCGACTTGAACTGTTAAGCCCGGCACGCGATGCCGCCATTGCCCGCGAAGCTATTTTGCACGGTGCCGATGCTGTTTATATCGGCGGCCCTGGTTTTGGTGCCCGTCATAATGCCAGTAATAGCCTGAAAGATATTGCCGAGCTGGTGCCGTTTGCCCATCGTTATGGTGCAAAAATTTTCGTCACACTTAACACCATTTTGCATGATGATGAGCTGGAACCCGCGCAACGGCTGATTACCGACCTCTACCAGACCGGTGTCGATGCGCTGATTGTTCAGGATATGGGGATTCTGGAACTTGATATTCCGCCGATTGAACTGCACGCCAGTACGCAGTGCGACATTCGTACAGTAGAAAAAGCGAAGTTCCTCTCTGATGTTGGCTTCACGCAGATTGTGCTGGCGCGAGAGCTGAATCTTGAGCAGATCCGCGCGATTCACCAGGCCACGGACGCGACCATTGAATTCTTTATTCATGGGGCACTGTGCGTGGCCTATTCGGGTCAGTGCTACATTTCTCATGCGCAAACAGGGCGTAGCGCCAACCGTGGTGATTGCTCGCAGGCGTGCCGTTTGCCATACACATTGAAAGACGATCAGGGGCGGGTGGTTTCCTATGAAAAACATCTGCTGTCGATGAAAGATAACGATCAGACTGCCAACCTCGGCGCGCTGATTGATGCTGGCGTACGCTCCTTCAAGATTGAAGGGCGTTACAAAGATATGAGCTACGTGAAGAATATCACCGCCCATTATCGCCAGATGCTTGATGCCATTATTGAAGAACGTGGCGATCTGGCGCGCGCTTCATCAGGTCGTACTGAACATTTCTTTGTTCCATCGACGGAAAAGACTTTCCACCGTGGTAGCACAGATTATTTTGTGAATGCCCGTAAAGGCGATATTGGCGCGTTCGATTCGCCGAAATTTATCGGCCTGCCGGTAGGCGAAGTATTGAAAGTGGCGAAAGATCATCTCGATGTTGCCGTCACCGAGCCACTGGCAAATGGTGATGGCCTGAACGTGATGATTAAACGTGAAGTCGTCGGTTTTCGTGCCAATACGGTCGAGAAAACCGGAGAAAATCAGTACCGCGTCTGGCCCAATGAAATGCCAGCAGATTTGCACAAAATTCGTCCACATCACCCACTAAACCGTAATCTTGATCATAACTGGCAGCAGGCACTGACAAAAACCTCCAGCGAACGTCGGGTGGCGGTAGACATTGAACTGGGCGGCTGGCAGGAACAACTGATTCTGACCCTCACCAGTGAAGAGGGTGTCAGCATCACGCATACGCTGGACGGGCAGTTCGACGAAGCCAATAACGCCGAAAAAGCAATGAACAATCTGAAGGATGGTCTGGCAAAACTGGGGCAAACCCTCTATTACGCCCGCGATGTGCAAATTAATTTGCCGGGGGCGCTGTTTGTACCAAACAGTCTGTTAAACCAGTTCCGCCGTGAAGCTGCTGACATGCTGGATGCTGCGCGTCTTGCCAGTTACCAGCGCGGCAGCCGTAAACCGGTTGCTGATCCTGCGCCGGTTTATCCGCAAACGCATCTGAGTTTCCTCGCGAACGTATACAACCAGAAAGCGCGTGAATTTTATCATCGCTATGGTGTGCAGCTGATTGACGCGGCGTATGAAGCACATGAAGAGAAGGGCGAAGTCCCGGTGATGATCACCAAGCATTGTCTGCGCTTTGCCTTTAATCTGTGCCCGAAACAGGCGAAAGGCAATATCAAAAGCTGGAAGGCGACGCCAATGCAACTGGTTAACGGCGATGAAGTATTAACGCTAAAGTTTGATTGCCGCCCATGCGAGATGCACGTCATTGGCAAAATCAAAAATCACATACTGAAAATGCCGTTACCGGGAAGCGTAGTGGCATCCGTAAGTCCGGATGAGCTGCTGAAAACATTGCCTAAGCGAAAAGGGTAAAACGCCAGTTTTCTGGTTACTCACAACTCATTGAATCTGCATGATATTGCCTGCCGGGTAAGGCGTCTCGCCGCATCCGGCAACAAATGACTCAACGTTGTCCCGCTTCTGGTTTGCGCGATTTTTGCCAGTAAAAATGCTCGCGCAAACCTTCCGCCGACTCTTCCGCCACAGCACGCAATTCATCGCTGTCCGCTTCATGACGCAGCTGATGATCCACATTCTTTACCCACACAAATTCATGTCCTTTGTGCCCTGCCATGAGTTGTCCTGAGAACAGCGCACACGTTAATAAGACAACCGATAACGCCTTCGTAAACATCCTGCCACCTTTTTCTTACCTTTTGCCGCTATGATGCCGATCGTTTCTTGAGGTTATTATTCAGTTTTGCAAATTAGCGCAAAGAAATTCTGGAATCTTCCTTCCTGATTTTGCATGGCATTCTGCCGTTGCGGCGATTTAGTGCTATTTTCGAGCAAATTACACACGGAGGTAAACACTAATGTTTACTTTGTTGATATACTCAGCGGCAGGGAGGCGATGTGAAACAAAGCGAGTTCAGACGTTGGCTCGAATCTCAGGGCGTCGATGTAGCGAATGGCAGCAACCATTTGAAACTCAGGTTTCATGGGAGGCGCAGTGTCATGCCGCGTCACCCCTGCGATGAGATTAAAGAACCATTGCGTAAAGCAATCCTGAAACAACTCGGTTTGAGTTAATCGCCAATTAAAAAGGTTAATGACATGCGAGGGACAGTCGAAATTATGCGTTATCCCGTCACTCTTACACCCGCGCCGGAAGGCGGTTATATGGTTTCTTTTGTGGATATCCCTGAAGCGTTGACGCAGGGCGAAACTGTCGCTGAAGCGATGGAAGCGGCAAAAGATGCTTTACTGACCGCATTTGATTTTTATTTTGAAGATAACGAGCTTATCCCGTTACCTTCGCCATTAAATAGTCATGATCACTTTATTGAAGTACCTTTGAGCGTCGCCTCTAAAGTATTGCTGTTAAATGCTTTTTTACAGTCAGAAATCACTCAGCAAGAGTTAGCCAGGCGAATTGGCAAACCTAAACAGGAGATTACTCGCCTATTTAACTTGCACCATGCGACAAAAATCGACGCCGTCCAGCTTGCGGCAAAGGCGCTTGGCAAAGAGTTATCGCTGGTGATGGTTTAATTACAGTTAACGAAAAGTTGTCATTTTTAACAACTGATATAGACTGCCGAATCATCTGCACATAATTACGATTCGATAATGAAAAAATACCAGCAGCTTGCAGAACAATTACGCGAGCAGATTGCGTCGGGTATCTGGCAACCCGGCGATCGTTTGCCTTCGTTGCGTGACCAGGTGGCGCTTTCAGGCATGAGCTTTATGACTGTCAGCCATGCCTATCAGTTGCTCGAAAGTCAGGGATATATTATCGCACGACCGCAGTCGGGTTATTACGTTGCGCCACAGGCAATAAAAATGCCGAAAGCGCCAGTCATTCCAGTCACTCGAGATGAAGCAGTCGATATCAACACTTATATTTTTGATATGTTGCAGGCCAGTCGCGATCCGTCGGTCGTTCCGTTTGCCTCGGCCTTTCCCGACCCGCGACTTTTCCCCCTCCAACAACTAAACCGCTCGCTGGCGCAGGTAAGCAAAACCGCCACGGCGATGAGCGTGATTGAAAACTTACCGCCAGGAAACGCAGAACTGCGTCAGGCTATTGCTCGTCGCTATGCCTTACAGGGCATCACCATTTCTCCTGATGAAATTGTCATTACTGCCGGGGCGTTAGAGGCATTAAACCTCAGTTTGCAAGCGGTAACTGAACCGGGCGATTGGGTGATAGTAGAGAATCCTTGTTTCTATGGCGCGTTGCAGGCGCTGGAACGGCTACGGCTGAAAGCGTTATCGGTGGCGACGGATGTTAAAGAAGGGATAGATCTTCAGGCGTTGGAACTGGCGTTGCAGGAGTATCCGGTGAAAGCGTGCTGGCTGATGACTAATAGCCAGAATCCACTCGGATTTACCTTAACGCCGCAAAAAAAAGCACAACTGGTGGCGTTACTCAATCAGTACAACGTAACGCTGATTGAAGATGACGTTTACAGCGAACTTTATTTTGGACGGGAAAAACCGCTGCCTGCGAAAGCGTGGGATCGCCACGATGGCGTTTTGCATTGCTCTTCGTTTTCGAAATGTCTGGTGCCTGGTTTTCGTATTGGTTGGGTCGCCGCCGGAAAACATGCACGTAAAATTCAACGCTTGCAGTTGATGAGTACGCTTTCCACCAGCTCACCGATGCAGCTTGCGCTGGTGGATTACCTTTCCACGCGCCGATACGACGCCCATCTTCGTCGCCTGCGTCGCCAGCTTGCGGAACGTAAACAACGTGCCTGGCAGGCACTGCTGCGTTATCTGCCTGCGGAAGTTAAAATTCATCATAGTGACAGCGGTTATTTTCTCTGGCTGGAGCTCCCCGAGCCGTTAGATGCCGGCGAATTAAGCCTGGCGGCACTGACGCATCATATCAGTATTGCGCCGGGTAAAATGTTTTCTACCGGTGAAAACTGGTCACGTTTTTTTCGTTTTAATACCGCGTGGCAGTGGGGAGAACGTGAAGAACAGGCGGTAAAACAATTAGGCAAACTTATTCAAGAACGGCTGTAATAGCGTTTAATTTAATTCCTCTTAGATTGGGTAATATGAATTTCGAATAGCAGTCATATTTCCTAACCCCTTGTCTATACTCCAGAAGATAACCTTACAGACGGCATAATGCGCGGTAGCTCACAACCTGATTAAATTTTCTCAGGGGCGAAGGTGTGCCTGCAAGCCGCCGTCTATGGTTAAACAAGGAGATATTTTTACGGCACGGCGGCTGAACAATTAATTACGACAGGAGTAAGACCTTATGAGCAAGACATTTGCCCGCAGCAGCCTGTGTGCGCTCACCATGACAATAATGACCGCTCACGCCGCCGAACCACCTACCAATTTAGATAAACCGGAAGGGCGACTGGATATTATCGCCTGGCCGGGATACATCGAACGCGGACAAACTGATAAACAATACGACTGGGTAACGCAATTTGAAAAAGAGACAGGCTGCGCGGTGAATGTGAAAACCGCCGCGACTTCCGATGAAATGGTCAGTCTGATGACCAAAGGGGGTTACGATCTGGTTACGGCATCCGGCGATGCCTCGCTGCGTTTGATTATGGGCAAACGCGTGCAGCCGATTAATACCGCCTTGATTCCCAACTGGAAAACGCTCGATCCGCGCGTGGTTAAAGGCGACTGGTTTGATGTTGGCGGCAAAGTTTACGGCACACCTTACCAATGGGGGCCGAACCTGCTGATGTACAACACTAAAACCTTCCCGACGCCGCCGGATAGCTGGCAAGTGGTTTTTGTTGAGCAAAATCTGCCGGACGGCAAGAGCAATAAAGGCCGCGTTCAGGCTTATGATGGCCCTATCTACATTGCGGACGCTGCGTTGTTCGTTAAAGCCACTCAGCCGCAGTTGGGCATCAGCGATCCGTATCAACTCACCGAAGAACAGTACCAGGCGGTGCTGAAAGTGCTGCGCGCTCAACACAGTTTGATCCATCGCTACTGGCATGACACTACCGTGCAAATGAGCGATTTCAAAAACGAGGGTGTGGTTGCTTCCAGTGCCTGGCCCTATCAGGCCAACGCCCTGAAAGCCGAAGGCCAGCCTGTTGCTACCGTTTTCCCGAAGGAGGGGGTTACCGGTTGGGCTGATACCACCATGCTGCATAGCGAAGCGAAACATCCGGTTTGCGCCTACAAATGGATGAACTGGTCATTAACGCCAAAAGTGCAGGGCGATGTGGCGGCCTGGTTTGGCTCGTTACCGGTAGTGCCGGAAGGGTGTAAAGCCAGTCCGTTATTAGGCGAAAAAGGTTGTGAAACCAACGGTTTTAACTATTTCGACAAAATCGCCTTCTGGAAAACGCCTATAGCAGAAGGGGGCAAGTTTGTTCCCTACAGTCGCTGGACGCAGGATTACATTGCCATTATGGGCGGTCGCTAACTTCGCTGGGGTGCTTTATGACGTACGCAGTGGAGTTTGACAACGTCTCGCGGTTGTACGGTGACGTGCGCGCAGTAGATGGCGTCAGTATTGCGATAAAAGATGGTGAGTTCTTCTCTATGCTGGGGCCGTCCGGCTCCGGCAAAACCACCTGCCTGCGCCTGATTGCTGGCTTCGAACAGCTTTCCGGCGGGGCTATCTCTATCTTTGGTAAACCCGCCAGCAATCTGCCACCGTGGGAGCGGGACGTGAATACTGTCTTTCAGGACTACGCGCTATTTCCGCATATGTCGATTCTTGACAATGTCGCCTATGGGCTGATGGTCAAAGGCGTGAATAAAAAGCAGCGGCACGCAATGGCGCAAGAGGCGCTGGAGAAAGTGGCGTTGGGGTTTGTACATCAACGTAAACCGTCACAACTTTCTGGTGGTCAGCGCCAGCGGGTTGCTATCGCCAGAGCATTGGTGAATGAACCGCGCGTATTGCTGTTGGATGAACCGCTCGGCGCACTGGATCTCAAATTGCGTGAGCAGATGCAGCTGGAACTGAAAAAACTGCAACAGTCTCTCGGTATCACTTTTATCTTCGTTACCCACGATCAGGGCGAAGCGTTATCGATGTCCGATCGTGTGGCGGTTTTCAATAATGGACGCATTGAGCAGGTCGATTCCCCGCGCGATCTCTATATGCGCCCGCGCACGCCGTTTGTTGCCGGATTCGTCGGGACATCCAACGTTTTTGATGGACTGATGGCAGAGAAACTTTGTGGCATGACGGGAAGCTTCGCCCTGCGACCGGAACATATCCGCCTCAACACCCCTGGTGAACTGCAGGCCAATGGCACGATCCAGGCGGTGCAATATCAGGGCGCGGCAACTCGTTTTGAACTGAAATTGAACGGCGGTGAAAAACTGCTTGTGAGTCAGGCCAATATGACAGGCGAAGAACTGCCTGCCACGCTCACGCCCGGACAACAGGTGATGGTTTCCTGGTCGCGTGATGTCATGGTGCCGCTGGTTGAGGAGAGGTGAATGGCGATGAATGTATTGCAATCACCTTCACGTCCAGGTCTGGGTAAGGTGTCCGGTTTCTTCTGGCGTAATCCGGGGCTGGGGCTGTTTTTACTGCTGCTTGGCCCGCTAATGTGGTTTGGCATTGTTTATTTCGGCTCGCTGCTAACGCTGTTATGGCAGGGCTTTTATACCTTTGACGATTTCACCATGTCGGTAACGCCGGAACTGACGCTGGCGAATATTCGTGCGCTGTTTAATCCGGCGAATTACGACATCATTCTCCGCACGCTGACTATGGCTGTGGCAGTCACTATCGCCAGCGCCATTCTGGCTTTTCCAATGGCGTGGTATATGGCGCGCTATACCAGCGGGAAAATGAAAGCGTTTTTTTATATTGCGGTAATGTTGCCGATGTGGGCGAGCTACATTGTTAAAGCCTATGCCTGGACGTTATTGCTGGCAAAAGATGGCGTGGCTCAGTGGTTTTTACAACATCTTGGGCTGGAACCACTGCTGACTACGTTCCTTACATTACCTGCGGTGGGCGGCAATACGCTGTCAACTTCCGGGCTGGGGCGCTTTCTGGTGTTTCTCTATATCTGGCTGCCGTTCATGATCCTGCCCGTGCAGGCGGCGCTTGAGCGTTTGCCGCCGTCATTGTTGCAGGCGTCGGCTGATCTCGGCGCACGTCCACGACAAACCTTTCGCTATGTGGTGCTGCCGCTGGCAATCCCGGGTATTGCCGCTGGCTCTATCTTTACCTTCTCACTCACACTGGGCGATTTTATCGTCCCGCAGCTGGTTGGTCCTCCAGGATATTTTATCGGCAATATGGTTTATTCCCAGCAGGGGGCGATTGGCAATATGCCGATGGCGGCGGCATTCACCCTGGTGCCGATTGTTCTCATCGCACTGTACCTGGCGTTCGTGAAACGTCTGGGAGCGTTCGATGCACTCTGAACGCGCACCGTTTTTCCTCAAACTGGCGGCCTGGGGCGGCGTTGTTTTCCTACATTTTCCCATCCTGATAATCGCCGCCTATGCGTTTAACACTGAAGATGCGGCGTTTAGTTTTCCACCGCAGGGCCTGACGCTGCGCTGGTTTAGCGTGGCAGCACGGCGTAGTGATATTCTTGATGCCGTGACACTGTCACTTAAAGTGGCGGCGCTGGCGACATTAATTGCGCTGGTGTTAGGGACGCTGGCAGCTGCCGCGCTGTGGCGACGAGACTTTTTCGGCAAAAACGCCATTTCGCTGTTACTGCTGCTGCCCATTGCGCTGCCGGGCATTGTCACTGGTCTGGCGCTATTAACCGCTTTTAAAACCATCAATCTGGAGCCGGGATTTTTCACCATCGTGGTCGGTCATGCGACTTTTTGCGTAGTGGTGGTGTTTAACAATGTCATCGCCCGTTTTCGCCGCACCTCGTGGAGTCTGGTTGAGGCGTCAATGGATCTTGGGGCCAATGGCTGGCAAACCTTCCGCTACGTAGTGTTGCCGAATCTCAGTTCGGCGCTACTGGCAGGAGGAATGCTGGCGTTTGCCTTGTCGTTCGATGAAATCATCGTTACGACTTTTACGGCAGGTCATGAACGAACGTTACCGTTGTGGTTGCTCAATCAGCTTGGGCGACCGCGTGATGTACCGGTAACTAACGTGGTGGCACTGCTGGTTATGTTGGTAACAACCTTGCCGATCCTGGGGGCCTGGTGGCTAACCCGCGAAGGCGACAATGGTCAATAACCACTGATACAGGAATATGCTATGCAACATAAGTTACTGATTAACGGAGAACTGGTTAGCGGCGAAGGGGAAAAACAGCCTGTCTATAATCCGGCAACGGGGGACGTTTTACTGGAGATTGCCGAGGCATCCGCAGAGCAGGTCGATGCTGCTGTGCGCGCGGCAGATGCAGCATTTGCCGAATGGGGGCAAACCACGCCGAAAGTGCGTGCGGAATGTCTGCTGAAACTGGCTGATGTTATCGAAGAAAATGGTCAGGTTTTTGCCGAACTGGAGTCCCGTAATTGTGGCAAACCGCTGCATAGTGCGTTCAATGATGAAATCCCGGCGATTGTCGATGTTTTTCGCTTTTTCGCGGGTGCGGCGCGCTGTCTGAATGGTCTGGCGGCAGGTGAATATCTTGAAGGTCATACTTCGATGATCCGTCGCGATCCGTTGGGGGTCGTGGCTTCTATCGCACCGTGGAATTATCCGCTGATGATGGCAGCGTGGAAACTGGCTCCGGCGCTGGCGGCAGGGAACTGCGTAGTGCTTAAACCATCAGAAATTACCCCGCTGACCGCGTTGAAGTTGGCAGAGCTGGCGAAAGATATCTTCCCGGCAGGCGTGATTAACGTACTGTTTGGCAGAGGCAAAACGGTGGGTGATCCGCTGACCGGTCATCCCAAAGTGCGGATGGTGTCGCTGACGGGCTCTATCGCCACCGGCGAGCACATCATCAGCCATACCGCGTCGTCCATTAAGCGTACTCATATGGAACTTGGTGGCAAAGCGCCAGTGATTGTTTTTGATGATGCGGATATTGAAGCAGTGGTCGAAGGTGTACGTACATTTGGCTATTACAATGCTGGACAGGATTGTACTGCGGCTTGTCGGATCTACGCGCAAAAAGGCATTTACGATACGCTGGTGGAAAAACTGGGTGCTGCGGTGGCAACGTTAAAATCTGGTGCGCCGGATGACGAGTCTACGGAGCTTGGACCTTTAAGCTCGCTGGCGCATCTCGAACGCGTCAGCAAGGCAGTAGAAGAGGCGAAAGCGACAGGGCACATCAAAGTGATCACTGGCGGTGAAAAGCGCAAGGGTAATGGCTATTACTATGCGCCGACGCTGCTGGCTGGCGCATTACAGGACGATGCCATCGTGCAAAAAGAGGTATTTGGTCCAGTAGTGAGTGTTACGCCCTTCGACAACGAAGAACAGGTGGTGAACTGGGCGAATGACAGCCAGTACGGACTTGCATCTTCGGTATGGACGAAAGATGTGGGCAGGGCGCATCGCGTCAGCGCACGGCTGCAATATGGTTGTACCTGGGTCAATACCCATTTCATGCTGGTAAGTGAAATGCCGCACGGTGGACAGAAACTTTCTGGTTACGGCAAGGATATGTCACTTTATGGGCTGGAGGATTACACCGTCGTCCGCCACGTCATGGTTAAACATTAAGGATAATATTGCAGATCGTAAGAGTATGAGATGATCTTGCGTACTGTCAGAGAGTTGATTTCTCTGACAGTACGTGCTGCGTGCAAAATCACTACATCAAATAAACCAGCCAAATCTCATAGAGATAAGAGTAAACAAACCAACAGCAGCAAAGACATTTATCAGTACTACAGTTCTACTGGAAACATTCATTTTTGCCACCTTTTATCATTGCCCCTATGTGTATAGTACGGGTTAAGAAAATCCGCAATAATACTCATTCTGAAGATGGATAAGGGCAAGTTGCTGTTTGATGATTTTTTCTCAAACTGGTGAAAAAACTTGATGCACGTCAAAAAATGACGCATATTTGCGCGCGTTTTATTCATCTGGCTGGACGCCCGTACATGTCTCTCTATCAACATATGCTTGTTTTTTATGCGGTTATGGCAGCAATCGCATTTCTTATCACCTGGTTTCTTTCTCACGATAAGAAACGCATCCGTTTCTTAAGCGCCTTTCTGGTGGGGGCAACATGGCCGATGAGTTTCCCGGTGGCGCTGTTGTTTTCACTGTTTTAAATCTTACTCACTGGCTTGACGGCACCACGCAGACTTATATCATTTGGATGAATCGATAAATTTCACAAGTGGTTAAGGAGAAAGTATGTCGCATCTGGATGAAGTCATCGCGCGCGTGGATGCCGCGATTGAAGAGAGCGTCATTGCCCATATGAACGAATTATTAATCGCCCTGAGCGATGACGCGGAGTTAAGTCGGGAAGATCGCTACACCCAGCAGCAGCGTTTGCGCACCGCTATTGCTCATCACGGTCGCAAGCATAAAGAAGATATGGAAGCGCGCCACGAACAGTTAACCAAAGGCGGCACCATCCTCTGATTAAAATGAGCGTCTGGCTACCAACCAGGCGCCAACCACAAGTAAAATTGCGCCACAAATTGGGCCGAACAACGCCCGTAGTGGTACGCCATGACTGCGGAAGATATCCAGCATCAGACCGCCAATTAGCTGGCTGGCGACCAGTACTGCAATAGTTGTCGCCGCTCCCACATTCTGATATCCGCTGATACTGGCGAAGACAAAAAACGATCCCAGCAAGCCGGGTATAAGTGTCCACCAGCGCACGCTGGACACCAGTTCGCCAAACCCCGCCATGCCTTGTTTAAACCATAAAATAGAAACAAAGAGCACAATCCCCACCAGTGAGTTCAGCAACATGGCGATGAGAATGGTAGAGGAGGTCTGGGTGATGCGCACCATCAGCGTGTTCTGGACTACCAGACCAATTCCGGCGGCAATCAAAAAAGCAAGGGTGAGCGACTGATTCATCCAATCGCGTCCGGTTCAGTGCGTTCGTCGAGTTGCAACTGCATAAATGTCAGATCCAGCCAGCGCCCAAATTTAGTGCCCACCTGCGGCATTTGTGCGGTGACGACAAATCCCAGCGAATGGTGCAGATGCAGCGAGGCCTGATTTTGCGATTCGATCCCGGCGACCATGACATGCTTCCCGCAATCCCGCGCTTCATCAATCAATCGGCTTAACAATTTACGCCCCAGACCTTTGCCCTGATGATCGGGATGGACATAAACCGAATGTTCCACGGTATGGCGAAAACCATCGAAACTACGCCAGTCGCCAAACGAGGCATATCCCGTCACTACGCCATCTTCTTCACTCACCAGCACCGGATAACCTGCTATGGTCCGCGCTTCAAACCAGGCAATGCGGTTATCTGCATCAACCGTTTGGTCATTCCAGATAGCCGCCGTATACAACACGGCGTGGTTATAAATTTCCGCAATGGCAGCACAATCGGCTTTGCGGGCAAAACGGATGGACATGTCTGGCCTCGATAAAATAATGATGATGATGTTATCAATACTATCGAAAACAGCCCGAAGCAACGGATTCCTCGATGAAATTATTGCGTGTTGCAGAGGGGATGTGACGGCTGCAAACAAAACTAATCCCGTGAGCCTGCTACTATTGATGGATTCATGCCAAAAGCACAGGAGAGCATTATGGGGCAACAAAAGCAGCGTAATCGACGTTGGGTTCTGGCCTCGCGTCCACATGGCGCACCGGTTCCGGAGAATTTCCGTCTTGAAGAAGATGATGTCGCCACACCGGGTGAAGGACAGGTGTTACTGCGCACAGTTTATTTGTCCCTGGACCCGTATATGCGTGGACGTATGAGCGATGAGCCATCTTATTCACCGCCTGTTGATATTGGCGGCGTGATGGTCGGCGGCACGGTGAGCCGTGTTGTGGAGTCGAATCATCCTGATTATCAGCCTGGCGACTGGGTGCTGGGCTACAGTGGATGGCAGGACTATGACATATCCAGTGGTGATGATCTGGTGAAACTTGGCGATCATCCGCAAAATCCATCGTGGTCGCTGGGTGTGCTGGGGATGCCAGGCTTTACCGCTTATATGGGGCTGCTGGATATCGGTCAGCCTAAAGAGGGCGAAACGTTGGTGGTAGCTGCGGCGACAGGTCCTGTGGGAGCAACGGTGGGGCAAATCGGCAAACTTAAAGGTTGCAGGGTGGTGGGGGTTGCCGGTGGCGCGGAAAAATGCCGCCATGCTATCGAGGTGCTGGGCTTCGATGTTTGTCTTGATCACCACGCGGATGATTTTGCCGAACAACTGGTGAAAGCGTGCCCAAAAGGTATTGATATCTATTATGAAAACGTGGGCGGTAAGGTATTTGATGCAGTGCTACCATTACTTAATACATCTGCGCGCATTCCCGTTTGTGGCTTAGTGAGCAGCTATAACGCTACAGAGCTACCACCCGGTCCGGATCGTTTACCCCTGTTGATGGCAACGGTGCTGAAAAAACGTATTCGCTTGCAAGGGTTTATTATCGCTCAGGATTATGGTCACCGCATCCATGAGTTTCAGAAGGAGATGGGGCAATGGGTGAAAGAGGATAAAATCCACTACCACGAAGATATTACTGATGGTTTAGAGAATGCGCCACAGACGTTTATCGGCCTGCTGAAGGGTAAAAACTTCGGCAAAGTGGTGATCCGCGTCGCGGGTGATGATTAAAGTTTCAACGGCGGCGTAAGCCGCCATAAAAATCCAGGCAAAAAGCTTATTTTCAGCTTTAATTAACTAACCACGTCATTGTTCTGCTGCTAATAACAACAAAGGTGGGTGGTTTATGATTATTCACTTTAATACACCAGGTGAACTCCTTCTGCCGTGCAGGCAGGGTTGGACAGAAAACACGCGAAGGAATTAAAATGCCTGGAATGGGAAAAATGAAACATGTCAGTTTGACTCTGCAGGTTGAGAACGACCTGAAACATCAGCTTAGTATTGGCGCATTAAAACCTGGCGCACGCCTGATTACTAAAAATCTGGCGGAGCAATTAGGTATGAGTATTACACCTGTGCGTGAAGCATTATTACGTCTGGTTTCGGTGAATGCGCTTTCTGTCGCACCTGCACAAGCATTTACAGTTCCGGAAGTGAGGAAACGTCAATTAGACGAAATCAATCGGATCCGCTACGAACTGGAATTAATGGCAGTTGCTCTGGCTGTTGAAAACCTCACCCCGCAAGACCTGGCGGAACTCCAGGAATTGCTCGAGAAATTACAGCAGGCGCAAGAAAAGGGCGACATGGAACAAATCATTAATGTAAACAGGCTATTTCGCTTAGCGATTTATCATCGCTCAAATATGCCCATCCTGTGTGAGATGATTGAGCAACTGTGGGTCAGGATGGGGCCTGGTTTACATTATCTCTATGAAGCGATTAATCCAGCGGAATTACGGGAGCATATAGAAAACTATCATCTGTTACTCGCTGCGTTAAAAGCAAAAGACAAAGAGGGATGCAGACATTGTCTTGCTGAAATTATGCAACAAAATATTGCTATTTTATACCAGCAATACAATCGTTAAAGTAAATGCCCGGCAAATACCGGGCATCAAGGTAATTACTCAAATCTCCACGCAATATTCATGCCGACACCATAATTTCGTCCGGGCGAAGGTTCGTAATATCGCCCGTTTGACTCATTGACAATGACAGAACCAACGTATTCTTTATCGAATAAATTATCGACACGACCAAATAAATCCACAGTTAAATTGTGGTAATTGTATTTATACCCGGTGAATAAGCCGACGAGAGTATAAGACGGCGCTTTTGCCGTATTTTCATCATCTGCCATAATATCGCCCATATAACGCGCTTCCGTGCCTGCATACCAACCATCTTCCGGTACATAACCTATCGACGCAAAGCCCATATTACGGGCGATCCCTGGCATCCGATTACCGTTACAATCCTGTTCATTGCAAACATTGCTGCGATAGGTCGCATCAAGCCAGGTCCAGGACGCGTTTACGCGAAAATCTCCTGCGAAACGTTGATCCCATGCCAGTTCAGCGCCTTGACGACGGGTCTTTCCGGCATTTTTGTAAGTCGTACGCCCACCGCTACTGCTATCGACAACAATTTCATCATCAGTGTCGGTCTGAAACAATGCGAGACTAAGCAGCCCATCACCAATACGCGTTTTACTGCCGATCTCAATTGTATCGTTGGTGGATGGTTTTAAACCAAAGTTCATACCGCTTTGCCCATCAGCACGATAAGACAGCTCATTAATCGTCGGCGTTTCAAAACCTCGCCCGGCTGCCAGATAGATATTCCAGGCATCGGTCATTGCATATTTTAACGAACCGGCAGGTAGCCATTTATGATAACTGGCATCACCGCTGTCATCGCCGTTACCCGGAGTAACGTAATGGTCGTTGGAATCAAACCACACGGAGCTGTAGCGCACGCCAGCATCCAGCGACAGTTTTTCGCTCAGCTGCCACTGCGTCTGTAAATAGGGATCGATGTTCCACATCAGATTGCGTTCGTCGCGACGCAACTCACCTTTTTGCCCGTACTCCGGCATGCCGCTATTCAGGCGGAAGTTATTGTAGCCCTTGCGGTTTTCACTCATGTTTTCGTAGTTCAGGCCGGTAGTGAACGTGACCGGAACGCCCAGTTCACCACGGTGTGTCCAGCGGCTGTCTATCCCCTGGTAATGGCGTTGCAGGGTAATCACGCCGCCCGCATGTGACGGGTTAAGTTGGGGGGCCATCGGGATTGACTGGTACTGGGTCGTTTCTCGCTCTCCGGCATACATCATCACACTCATATCATCTTGCGCGCTCAGGCTACGCTCATAGCGCAACCCAGCCTGAGTTTGCTTGATGGTTTTTCGCGTGTCGTACTGTTCTGCACGAGGCGCTTGTTGTGGATTAGCCTTCCATTCTGCTTTGGTTAGCCCACCTGGGTCATCTGCTTTGATATCCACACTATTGAAAATCAGACTTAATTTGCTGGCTTCATCAATGCGTACGCCCAGTTTGGCATTAGCTAAATTTTTCTGTGCGCCACTATGGTCACGATAGCCGTGGGTCGTAAAACGCGTGGTTGAGACGGTGTAATCGACATCGCCAGGCTGTGTGCCGTCTCCCGTTGCGCCCGTTGCTTTCAGCCCATAGCGCCAGCTGCCAAAACTGCCGTAGTAACTACTGGCTTCAATGGTTGGTGGCTGTTGTCCGGTCTGGGTGGTGACATTCATTACCCCACCAGACGCGTTGCCATACAGGGCAGAGAAGGGGCCACGCAGCACTTCCACATTTTGCACACTGCTTAAATCGATGTTGGATGTTTGCCCTTGCCCGTCGGGCATGGTGGCGGGAATACCGTCCACATACAGGCGAATACCGCGAATACCGTAAGTGGAGCGGGAGCCAAATCCGCGAATCGACAGCTGTAAATCTTGCGCATAGTTCTGCCGGTTTTGTACCTGCAAACCAGGCACGCCGGTCAGTGATTCGGACAAGTTAATGCGCGGTGTTGCCAGGCGCATCTCCTCGCCATCCACCACGCTTACTGCTGCTGGGGTATCCAGTTCTGAAACCACCTGCGGTGCGGCACTGACAATCATAGTCTGTTCATCAGCGGCAAAAACAACGGGGGAAAGGACAAGCAGTGCGGGCAAAACGGTCTGTCGGACGGAAAAAATCTTCATGAAAAAAGCCAGGTTAAGAATGGGAAAACGCCGTTATGGTAATGAAATTGTAAATTTATGGAAAACGAAACGGCACGATACGTTAAGTAATTGAGAAAATTGTAGTCGTAACGGCAAGAAATGCTCCACATTTGAGAAAATAATGATTACCATTCCCATTTATAACAAGAGCGTAACGATGATTACGCTTAGCGAAGCATTGTGAAGCAGCAAAAATATCGGTTCATCAAAGGGAGTCGTCATGCATTTACGTCATCTGTTTTCATCGCGCCTGCGTGGTTCATTACTGTTAGGTTCATTGCTTGTTGCTTCATCATTCAGTACGCAGGCCGCAGAAGAAATGCTGCGTAAAGCGGTAGGTAAAGGTGCCTACGAAATGGCTTATAGCCAGCAAGAAAACGCACTGTGGCTCGCCACTTCGCAAAGCCGCAAACTGGATAAAGGTGGCGTGGTTTATCGTCTTGATCCGGTCACTCTGGAAGTGACGCAGGCGATCCATAACGATCTCAAGCCGTTTGGTGCCACCATCAATAACACGACTCAGACGTTGTGGTTTGGTAACACCGTAAACAGCGCGGTCACGGCGATAGATGCCAAAACGGGCGAGGTGAAAGGCCGTCTGGTGCTGGATGATCGTAAGCGCACGGAAGAGGTGCGCCCGCTGCAACCGCGTGAGCTGGTAGCTGATGATGCCTCGAACACCGTTTACATCAGTGGTATTGGTAAAGAGAGCGTGATTTGGGTCGTTGATGGCGAGAATATCAAACTGAAAACCGCCATCCAGAACACCGGTAAAATGAGTACCGGTCTGGCGCTGGATAGCAAAGGCAAACGTCTTTACACCACTAACGCTGACGGCGAATTGATTACCATCGACACCGCCGACAATAAAATCCTCAGCCGTAAAAAGCTGCTGGATGACGGCAAAGAGCACTTCTTTATCAACATTAGCCTTGATACCGCCAGGCAGCGTGCATTTATCACCGATTCTAAAGCCGCAGAAGTGTTAGTGGTCGATACCCGTAATGGCAATATTCTGGCGAAGGTTGCGGCACCAGAATCACTGGCTGTGCTGTTTAACCCAGCGCGTAATGAAGCCTACGTAACGCATCGTCAGGCAGGTAAAGTCAGTGTGATTGACGCGAAAAGCTATAAAGTGGTGAAAACGTTCGATACGCCGACTCATCCAAACAGCCTGGCGCTGTCTGCCGATGGCAAAACGCTGTATGTCAGTGTGAAACAAAAATCCACTAAACAGCAGGAAGCTACCCAGCCGGACGATGTGATTCGTATTGCGCTGTAATAGATGTGGCGAGGGTGAAAACGGAGAGACTTGCCTGACTTTTATTACGCCGCATGCGGCACACCTTCGTCAGTAATCTAAATTTGCCCGGCACGTAGCCGGGCAATTTTGCAATTAGCTCGCCGTTTCAGGCTTAAACACAATTTCCTGTTTTTCTTCATCTTCCTCGACGACTGGCGCAGTGCTGTGAATTTCAGCAACGCGTTTGCGCACACCAAACCAGCCTATAACCAGCAGAATACCGATAATCGGCAGCGCCGCGATAGTATAAGTCCCGTTCGGGTAATCGAACGCCATCAGCACCAGGACACTCAGTAAAAACAGTAATGTCAGCCAGGAAGTGAAGGGCGCGCCAGGCAGTTTAAAACTGACATCCGCTGCTTTGCCTTGTTTAATTGCTTTACGCAGGCGCATCTGGCACACGATGATAAACGCCCATGAAGCGATGATTCCCAGCGACGCGAAGTTCAACACAATCTCAAATACGCGCGACGGCACCAGATAGTTGAGGAATACGCCGACGACATACACAACTAGTGTCGCCAGAATCCCGGCATACGGCACATGCTGACGACTCATTTTCGCCATAAAACTCGGTGCGGAACCGCCCATCGCCATTGAGCGCAGAATACGTCCGGTGCAGTACAGACCTGAGTTCAGGCTGGAGAGGGCAGCGGTCAGCACCACAATGTTCATAATGCTGCCGATATATGGCACACCCAGTTTAGAGAAAAACGTCACGAACGGACTTTGCCCCGCCTGATACGCGCTCCACGGCAATAGCATAACCAGCAACACCACGGAGCCGACGTAAAACAGGCCAATACGCCAAATCACGCTGTTAATCGCTTTAGGCACCATGGTCTGCGGATCTTTACATTCTCCGGCAGCTGTACCCACCATTTCAATGGAGGCAAAAGCAAACACTACGCCCTGAATCAACACCAGAGCAGGCAGCAAACCGTGGGGGAAGAAGCCGCCATTATCGGTAATTAAATGAAAGCCAGTGGTGTTGCCATCCAGCGGCTGACCACTACCGAGGAACACTGTACCCACGACCAAAAAGGTCACAATGGCGAGCACTTTAATAAGCGCAAACCAGAACTCCATCTCCGCAAACCATTTCACACCGATCATATTCATGGTGCCAACGATGGTAAGTGCAGCGAGCGCAAAGACCCACTGCGGCACGCCGCCAAACGCACCCCAGTAATGCATATACAGAGCGACGGCGGTAATATCAACAATCCCCGTCATCGCCCAGTTGATGAAGTACATCCAGCCAGCAACATAAGCGGCTTTCTCACCCAAAAACTCACGGGCATAAGAGACAAAACTGCCACTGGAAGGGCGGTGTAGCACCAGCTCACCCAATGCACGCAGAATAAAAAACGAAAACAAGCCACAAATTAAATAAACCAGTGCCAATGCTGGACCCGCCATTTGCAGTCGGGCTCCTGCACCTAAAAACAAGCCGGTGCCAATCGCGCCGCCAATGGCGATCATCTGTACCTGGCGATTGCCCATCGCTTTGTGATACCCCTCTTCGTGGGCATTAAGCCAGCGGCGTTTCGCGGCGTGTTGATCTGAAGTGTCGGTGTCGTGTTTACTCATTGCTCTCCCTGATTGCTTTAATGAAAAAGTCATATAAGTTGCCATGAACAATGTTTATTCATCCTGGCGATGATAGTTATCACCATTATTCTTTATGGGTATAAAACTATCGGCGCAGCATCCTACCCGTTATCGATAAACGATGCAAAACATCCCCTTACAATCCTGAAGGGGAATAATACAACTGACGAAAAAATGACAAATCTTTTTGCTGGTTAACCTGTGTACTGTCCTACACTTAATCTTTAAAAGATTGTGAGGGCATATGATTAAGGTGTATGGCGTACCCGGATGGGGCTCTACAATCAGTGAGCTGATGCTAACACTGGCTGATATTCCTTATCAGTTCGTTGATGTCAGTGGTTTTGACCACGAGGGAGCTTCACGCGAGTTATTGAAAACCCTGAACCCGTTGTGTCAGGTTCCGACACTGGCGCTGGAAAATGACGAGATTATGACGGAGACAGCGGCGATTGCATTTATGGTTCTCGATCGTCGCCCGGACCTTGCGCCACCGGTTGGGCGCGCCGAACGTCAGCAGTTTCAACGGCTATTGGTCTGGCTGGTTGCTAATGTCTATCCAACATTCACTTTCGCCGATTACCCTGAGCGTTGGGCATCTGACGCACCTGAACAGTTAAAGAAGAATGTAATTGAATATCGCAAATCACTTTATATCTGGCTGAATTCACAATTGACCGCTGAACCTTATGCCTTTGGTGAGCAACTAACGCTGGTGGACTGTTATCTCTGCACCATGCGCACATGGGGGCCGGGGCATGAATGGTTTCAGGATAATGCGCAGAATATCAGCGCGATCGCTGATGCTGTATGTCAGTTACCGAAATTACAAGAAGTATTAAAAAGGAATGAAATTATTTGAGTGGGATACCAGAGGATTATGTTATTTATTATTCAGTAACTTTATCCACAATGATGGGCGTAATTAATTAAATTCATGTTATGTTTTTTGATTTATATCACTCTCCCCTTCATTCAGCTTGTCTATTTCATTTCCTCTGAAAAGAAACTAACTATTCACATTGTGCAGATGTTTCACTTGTTATCACAGGTATTCTATAATCTCAAAAAGTTTTTAATGATGGATATGCTCGGAGTTGGAGATGCAATTAATATTAATACAAATAAAAATATCCGGCAGGTATGCTAAAAGGATAAATGGCGTTCTCTGTATTTATTCGCAATTATCTGTAGGACAAATATGGAGAGCTTGATGAGTCAGAGCTAAAACAGCAATTGATAAATAAACATGTTGATTTATTCAAGAAAATGGATGTATTTTAAATATTGATTCTTAATATAACCTAATCAATAGATTATCACGTGAGAGCTGCACATTATTGGCGGGGCCGGGGAAAACATCATTTTGGGAACAATGAATCAGGTACTCTTACCACTGAAGCAAGATCATCCGGGCACCTGGTGGTGGTGCAGTGCTTTGGAAATGGTCCCCTCGGGGGAATTGTCATTATTTTCTATGCTATTTACTTATGATATTCATCAGGTGAATTTAATAAATTCCTAATTTGAAATATCCACTATTAAGCCAGTGTTTAACGACGTTAAGATGGCAATGTGCAGATCATGTTATCAGGGTGGGGCGGTAGCGTATATTCCTAATACAAATCATCATTCATTTCAATGATTGTTATTGAATTATTTATTGTTGTGAATAAAAAGACATTATGAATATTGGTTTGACTTTGCATATCAGGTTTTTTATTACTCGCTGTAATGTACGAGCCTGTCGTGAATAACGTCGAGAACCCATCCGTTGCGTTTGTGATTATTTTGTTGACTAAACAGACACCCGTTTCTCTGAAGTAAAATCCCAGACTAAATCATCACATAACCATGACATTTTTCTGATATTCCCCGGTAACGCCAGATGTCGACTCGCTTATCTCATCCGCCCGACATGTTGTACATGCAATATGTGCGGATTATTATTCATTTTCACGGAGGTTGCTATGTCAACCGGATTACGTTTCACACTTGAAGTGGACGGCCTGCCACCGGACGCGTTTGCGGTGGTTTCCTTTCATCTCACCCAGTCACTCTCTTCACTTTTTTCCCTCGACCTTTCTCTGGTCAGTCAGCAGTTTCTTTCCCTTGAATTTGCGCAGGTGCTGGACAAAATGGCCTACCTGACGGTATGGCAGGGCGATGACGTACAGCGCCGGGTGAAAGGTGTGGTGACCTGGTTTGAACTGGGGGAGAACGACAAAAACCAGATGCTGTACAGCATGAAGGTGTGCCCGCCGCTGTGGCGCACAGGGCTGCGCCAGAACTTCCGTATCTTCCAGAATGAGGACATCGAAAGCATCCTCGCTACGATCCTGAAGGAAAACGGTGTGACCGAGTGGAGTCCGCTGTTCAGCGAGCCGCATCCTTCCCGTGAGTTTTGTGTCCAGTACGGCGAAACCGATTACGATTTCCTGTGCCGGATGGCGGCGGAGGAAGGCATCTTCTTTTATGAGGAGCACGCGCAAAAAGTACCGACCAGAGCCTGGTCCTGTGCGACACCGTGCGTTATCTGCCGGAGTCCTTTGAGATCCCCTGGAATCCGAACACCCGTACCGAGGTGAGCACCCTCTGCATCAGCCAGTTCCGCTACAGCGCACAAATCCGCCCTTCTTCCGTGGTGACCAAGGACTACACCTTTAAACGACCCGGCTGGGCAGGGCGTTTTGATCAGGAAGGCCAGTACCAGGATTACCAGCGCACGCAGTATGAAGTGTATGACTACCCCGGACGTTTCAAGGGTGCCCACGGGCAGAACTTTGCCCGCTGGCAGATGGACGGCTGGCGAAACAATGCAGAAACCGCGCGGGGAATGAGTCGCTCGCCGGAGATATGGCCGGGACGACGAATTGTGCTGACGGGGCATCCGCAGGCGAACCTGAACCGGGAATGGCAGGTGGTGGCAAGTGAACTGCACGGCGAACAGCCACAGGCGGTGCCAGGACGGCAGGGAGCGGGGACGGCGCTGGAGAACCATTTTGCGGTGATCCCGGCAGACAGAACATGGCGACCACAGCCGTTGCTGAAACCGCTGGTCGACGGCCCGCAGAGCGCTGTCGTGACAGGACCGGCAGGCGAGGAAATCTTCTGCGACGAACATGGTCGCGTGCGGGTGAAGTTCAACTGGGACCGTTATAACCCGGCAGACCAAGACAGTTCGTGCTGGATCCGTGTGGCACAGGCGTGGGCAGGCACCGGTTTTGGCCACCTGGCGATACCGCGTGTGGGTCAGGAGGTGATTGTGGACTTCCTCAACGGCGATCCGGACCAGCCGATTATTATGGGGCGTACCTACCACCAGGAAAACCGCACACCCGGCAGCCTGCCGGGGACGAAGACGCAGATGACCATTCGTTCGAAAACCTATAAGGGCAGCGGGTTTAATGAACTGAAGTTTGACGATGCGACAGGGAAAGAACAGGTCTACATCCACGCGCAGAAGAACATGAACACCGAGGTGCTGAATAACCGCACCACGGATGTGATAAACAACCATGCTGAGACCATTGGCAACAATCAGATGATTGCGGTTACCAACAATCAGATACAGACGGTGGGCGTTAACCAGATAGAGACGGTGGGCAGTAACCAGATCATTAACGTGGGTTCTGTTCAGGTGGAAACGATTGGACTTGTTCGTGCGCTGACCGTGGGCGTGGCGTACCAGACGACGGTAGGTGGCATTATGAACACTTCGGTGGCTCTGATGCAGTCCTCGCAGATCGGTTTGCATAAATCGTTGAGGGTCGGGCTGGGTTATGACGTCAAAGTCGGAAATAACGTTACCTTCACCGTTGGTAAAACGAAAAAGGATGATACCGGGCAGACCGCGATTTACTCCGCCGGTGAGCATCTGGAGCTCTGCTGTGGTAAGGCAAGGCTGGTGCTGACGAAGGACGGACAAATTTTTCTCAACGGCACAAAAATTCATTTGCAGGGTAAGGAGCAGGTTAATGGTGACTCACTGTTGATTAACTGGAACTGTGCAGCCTCGAAATCCCCACCGAAGACCCCTGATGAAAAGCAGGATACGCCGGATATGAGAGAGTACTGATCCCGTACCTGTTCGGTATTCAGTAACAAACAAGCATTAAAAATAAACAGAAGAAGGAATTGAATCATGAGCGGAAAACCAGCGGCGCGTCAGGGAGATATGACTCAGTATGGCGGTCCTATTGTCCAGGGTTCGGCAGGTGTAAGAATTGGCGCGCCCACCGGCGTGGCGTGCTCGGTGTGTCCGGGCGGGATGACTTCGGGCAACCCGGTAAATCCGCTGCTGGGGGCGAAGGTGCTGCCCGGCGAGACGGACCTTGCGCTGCCCGGCCCGCTGCCGTTCATTCTCTCCCGCACCTACAGCAGCTACCGGACCAGGACACCCGCGCCGGTGGGAGTGTTTGGCCCCGGCTGGAAAGCGCCTTCTGATATCCGCTTACAGCTACGCGATGATGCACTGGTACTCAACGACAACGGCGGGCGGAGCATTCACTTTGAGCCGCTGCTGCCGGGGGAGGCGGTGTACAGCCGCAGCGAGTCAATGTGGCTGGTGCGCGGTGGTAAGGCAGCGCAGCCGGACGGCCACACGCTGGCGTGGCTGTGGGGGGCGCTGCCGCCGGATATCCGGTTAAGCCCGCATCTTTACCTGGCGACCAACAGCGCACAGGGGCCGTGGTGGATACTGGGGTGGTCAGAGCGGGTGCCGGGTGCTGAGGACGTACTGCCAGCGCCGCTGCCGCCGTACCGGGTGCTTACCGGGCTGGCAGACCGTTTCGGGCGGACGCTGACGTACCGGCGTGAGGCCGCAGGCGACCTGGCCGGGGAAATCACCGGCGTGACGGACGGTGCCGGGCGTGAGTTCCGTCTGGTACTGACCACACAGGCACAGCGGGCGGAAGAGGCCCGCACCTCTTCGCTATCTTCTTCTGACAGTTCCCGCCCTCTCTCAGCCTCACCGTTCCCCGACACACTGCCCGGTACCGAATACGGCCCCGACAGGGGCATCCGTCTTTCGGCGGTGTGGCTGATGCACGACCCGGCATACCCGGAAAGCCTGCCCGGTGCGCCACTGGCGCGGTACACGTATACGGAAGCCGGTGAACTGCTGGCGGTATATGACCGCAGCAATACGCAGGTGCGCGCTTTCACGTATGACGCGCAGCACCCGGGCCGGATGGTGGCGCACCGTTACGCGGGAAGGCCGGAGATGCGCTACCGCTACGACGATACCGGGCGGGTGGTGGAGCAGCTGAACCCGGCAGGCCTGAGTTACCGCTACCAGTATGAGCAGGACCGCATCACCGTCACGGACAGCCTGAACCGGCGTGAGGTGCTGCATACAGAAGGCGGGGCCGGGCTGAAGCGGGTGGTGAAAAAAGAACTGGCGGACGGCAGCGTCACGCACAGCGGGTATGACGCGGCAGGAAGGCTAACGGCGCAGACGGACGCGGCGGGACGGCGGACAGAGTACGGTCTGAATGTGGTGTCCGGCGATATCACGGACATCACCACACCGGACGGGCGGGAGACGAAATTTTACTATAACGACGGGAACCAGCTGACGGCGGTGGTGTCCCCGGACGGGCTGGAGAGCCGCCGGGCATATGATGAACCGGGCAGGCTGGTATCGGAGACATCGCGCAGTGGGGACGTCATCCGGTATGCTTATGATAATCCGCACAGTGAATTACCGGCCACGACAACAGATGCGACGGGCAGCACCCGGCAGATGACCTGGAGCCGCTACGGGCAGTTGCTGGCGTTCACCGACTGCTCGGGCTACCAGACCCGATATGAATACGACCGCTTCGGCCAGATGACGGCGGTCCACCGCGAGGAAGGCATCAGCCTTTACCGCCGCTATGACAACCGTGGCCGGTTAACCTCGGTGAAAGACGCACAGGGCCGTGAAACGCGGTATGAATACAACGCCGCAGGCGACCTGACTGCCGTTATCACCCCGGACGGCAACCGGAGCGAGACACAGTACGATGCGTGGGGAAAGGCGGTCAGCACCACGCAGGGCGGGCTGACGCGCAGTATGGAGTACGATGCTGCCGGACGTGTCATCAGCCTGACCAACGAGAACGGCAGCCACAGCGTCTTCAGTTACGATGCGCTGGACCGGCTGGTACAGCAGGGCGGCTTTGACGGGCGGACGCAACGTTATCATTATGACCTGACCGGAAAACTCACACAGAGTGAGGATGAGGGGCTTGTCACCCTCTGGTACTACGATGAATCGGACCGTATCACTCACCGCACGGTGAACGGCGAACCGGCAGAGCAGTGGCAGTATGATGACCACGGCTGGCTGACAGACATCAGCCACCTGAGCGAAGGCCACCGTGTCGCTGTCCACTACGGCTACGACGATAAGGGCCGCCTGACCGGCGAACGGCAGACGGTGGAGAACCCGGAGACGGGGGAACTGCTGTGGCAGCATGAGACAACACACGCCTACAACGAACAGGGGCTGGCAAACCGCGTCACGCCGGACAGCCTGCCGCCGGTGGAGTGGCTGACCTACGGCAGCGGTTATCTGGCGGGCATGAAGCTTGGCGACACGCCGCTGCTGGAGTACACGCGCGACCGCATGCACCGGGAGACGGTGCGCAGCTTTGGCAGCATGGCAGGCAGTAATGCCGCATATAAACTGACCAGCACATACACCCCCGCAGGCCAGTTACAGAGCCAGCACCTGAACAGCCTGGTGTATGACCGTGACTACGGGTGGAATGACAACGGCGACCTGGTGCGCATCAGCGGCCCGCGACAGACGCGGGAATACGGCTACAGCGCCACGGGCAGGCTGGAGAGCGTGCGTACCCTCGCACCGGACCTGGACATCCGCATCCCGTATGCCACCGACCCGGCGGGAAACCGCCTGCCGGACCCGGAGCTGCACCCGGACAGTACCCTCACGGCGTGGCCGGATAACCGCATCGCAGAGGATGCGCACTATGTTTACCACTATGATGAATACGGCAGACTGACGGAGAAGACGGACCTTATCCCGGCGGGTGTTATCCGGACGGACGACGAGCGGACCCACCACTACCACTACGACAGCCAGCACCGTCTGGTGTTCTACACGCGGATACAGCATGGCGAGCCACTGGTCGAGAGCCGCTACCTCTACGACCCGCTGGGACGGCGAATGGCGAAACGGGTATGGCGGCGGGAGCGTGACCTGACGGGGTGGATGTCGCTGTCGCGTAAACCGGAGATGACGTGGTACGGGTGGGACGGCGACCGGCTGACGACGGTACAGACCGACACCACGCGTATCCAGACGGTATATCAGCCGGGGAGCTTCGCGCCGCTCATCCGCATCGAAACAGACAACGGCGAGCGGGAGAAAGCGCAGCGCCGCAGCCTGGCGGAGAAGCTGCAGCAGGAAGGGAGCGAGGACGGGCACGGCGTGGTATTTCCGGCTGAACTGGTGCGGCTGCTGGACAGGCTGGAGGAAGAAATCCGGGCAGACCGCGTGAGCAGTGAAAGCCGGGCGTGGCTTGCGCAGTGCGGGCTGACGGTGGAGCAACTGGCCAGACAGGTGGAGCCGGAATACACACCGGCGCGAAAAGTTCATTTTTACCACTGCGACCACCGGGGCCTGCCGCTGGCGCTCATCAGCGAAGACGGCAATACGGCGTGGCGCGGGGAGTATGATGAATGGGGCAACCAGCTTAATGAAGAGAACCCGTATTACCTGCACCAGCCATACCGTCTGCCGGGGCAGCAGCATGATGAGGAATCAGGGCTGTACTATAACCGGAACCGGTACTATGACCCGCTACAGGGGAGGTATATTACACAAGACCCCATTGGGCTGGCGGGGGGATGGAACCTGTATAATTACCCACTGAATCCGATAATAAGGATGGATCCTTTGGGTTTGTATAATTTATATCAATTATTATATGATGTTTGGCATGATGATTCATATGGAACATCATCAATTGATATTACTGGCAGTGGAGATCTAATATCATTAGGTGGTCATGCAGGACTTGGCGTTGCGTTTGCTAAAAAGAAAGGTGAAATGTTATCTGATATTTGTATTTATGCTACAGCATGCGGACATGCAGGAATTGGTGGTGGGATAAATGCGGCTATCACATATTCTGAGACCAAGTCTTTACCTACATCGGGAGTCAGCAATTCAGTAGGTGTAACGGTTGGCGGCGGAGTTGGGGGGCATTTTGCGTATACTTATGTAGTGGATGTTGATAATCCAGAATCATCGACAGAATCTGTTGGTATCGGTGCAGGTGTTGACGCTTCAGTTATGACTCTGGCTTGTAGAACGTGGCAAGAATGCTGGGTCAATTAACAGGAGGAAATATGAAAAAATATATATTTTTAGTTTTATTTTTATTGTGTGGTTGTTCTCCAGTGGACATAGAGCCAGCTAGACAAGAAGTTAATATCTTTCGTGGTTTATATCAGACAGGGAAATACAGTGATATATATAAAATCACTTCAAGTGATTTTCAGACTGCCACATCTGAAAAAAAATTTATCGACATAATGAACGAAGCAAAAGAAAAAGATCTTGGGACTTATAAAAAATCAACCCTTAAAACTGAAAAAATCACTCGCGGATTATTTTCAAACGATGAAATTACATTGATATATTTCTCAGAATATTCAAAAAGAATTGTCCAAGAGGTTTTTGTGTTTAATGTTGAAGACAAAAAAGTAAAATTAAAAGGTTATAGGTATGATTCGATTAATTAAATTTTTTGATGATGACTTCAATTAGTAGAACATGTATTTTTCGATAAAAGCACCGATGACTTTTTCATGAAGTTCTACAGAGCGCGAGAAACAGATGGTTCTGCGAGTCAGACGTTTGATTCAGGTTCTCAGGGGCAGATTCAGGGAAAGATCACAGGGAAAGATCATCGGTGTGCCGTAGGCACAAAGATGCAAAACGGGACGTTTTGCATGTAATAAGCATAAGCTTGTGAAGAGATGGTGGCAGGCCCACCGGGATCTGCTGTCGGAAGTCGGTCCCAAACAACCCCGGCTGCTGTGGTAAAGAGCCATGGTAGTGAGCGCAGGGGGAACGATCAGACGAGATCTGATCCTATGTGAGATTAGGGAAAGATCATCAAAAGTTCACTTTTTGTACTAAATAATTCGCATTTTATGTTTAAAAATTGAGATATTCCTCATTACCTGAAGCTGTTTTTTATTGCTTATACATGATCAAATACTCCTTACATAATTAAGGAGAACAAAATGGAACTTAAAAAATTGATGGAACATATTTCTATTATCCCCGATTACAGACAAGCCTGGAAAGTGGAACATAAATTATCGGATATTCTACTGTTGACTATTTGTGCCGTTATTTCTGGTGCAGAAGGCTGGGAAGATATAGAGGATTTTGGGGAAACACATCCCGACTCAACAATGCATAGTCTGGTCCTCGGACAGATCAAGACGGATGAGAAATCCAATGAGATTACAGCCATTCCTGAACTTCTTAACATGATGGATATTAAAGGAAAAATCATCACAACTGATGCGATGGGCTGCCAGAAAGATATTGCAGAAAAGATACAAAAACAGGGAGGTGATTATTTATTCGCGGTAAAAGGAAACCAGGGGCGGCTAAATAAAGCCTTTGAGGAAAAATTTCCGCTGAAAGAATTAAATAATCCAGAGCATGACAGTTACGCAA
>NZ_JBJQLJ010000037.1:0-31038 GCF_046486385.1 Escherichia sp. WS33
GCGTAGAGATGGTAATGCCGGGCGACAACATCAAAATGGTTGTTACCCTGATCCACCCGATCGCGATGGACGACGGTCTGCGTTTCGCAATCCGTGAAGGCGGCCGTACCGTTGGCGCGGGCGTTGTAGCAAAAGTTCTGAGCTAATTGCCGATAACATTTGACGCAATGCGCACTAAAAGGGCATCATTTGATGCCCTTTTTGCACGCTTTCGTACCAGAACCTGGCTCATCAGTGATTTTCTTTGTCATAATCATTGCTGAGACAGGCTCTGTTGAGGGCGTATAATCCGAAAAGCTAATACGCGTTTCGATTTGGTTTGCCTCGCGATCGCGGGGTGAAAATGTTTGTAGAAAACTTCTGACAGGTTGGTTTATGAGTGCGAATACCGAAGCTCAAGGAAGCGGGCGCGGCCTGGAAGCGATGAAGTGGGTCGTTGTGGTGGCATTGCTCCTGGTGGCGATTGTCGGCAACTACCTTTATCGCGACATTATGCTGCCGCTGCGTGCGCTGGCCGTAGTAATTCTGATTGCTGCAGCGGGTGGTGTCGCGCTGTTAACGACAAAAGGTAAAGCTACCGTTGCTTTTGCCCGTGAAGCGCGTACCGAAGTCCGTAAGGTCATTTGGCCGACTCGCCAGGAAACATTGCACACCACGCTGATTGTGGCTGCGGTTACCGCAGTAATGTCACTGATCCTGTGGGGACTGGATGGTATTCTGGTTCGCCTGGTATCCTTTATCACTGGCCTGAGGTTCTGAGATGTCTGAAGCTCCTAAAAAGCGCTGGTACGTCGTTCAGGCGTTTTCCGGTTTTGAAGGCCGCGTAGCAACGTCGCTGCGTGAGCATATCAAATTACACAACATGGAAGATTTGTTTGGTGAAGTCATGGTACCAACCGAAGAAGTGGTTGAAATCCGTGGCGGTCAGCGTCGCAAAAGCGAACGTAAATTCTTCCCTGGCTACGTCCTCGTTCAGATGGTGATGAACGACGCGAGCTGGCACCTGGTGCGCAGCGTACCGCGTGTGATGGGCTTCATCGGCGGTACTTCCGATCGTCCTGCGCCAATCAGCGATAAAGAAGTCGATGCGATTATGAACCGCCTGCAGCAGGTTGGTGATAAGCCGCGTCCGAAAACGCTGTTTGAACCGGGTGAAATGGTCCGTGTTAATGATGGTCCGTTCGCTGACTTCAACGGTGTTGTTGAAGAAGTGGATTACGAGAAATCTCGTCTGAAAGTGTCTGTTTCTATCTTCGGTCGTGCGACCCCGGTAGAGCTGGACTTCAGCCAGGTTGAAAAAGCCTAACCCAGCGATCAAAAAAGCGGCGATTTAATCGTTGCACAAGGCGTGAGATTGGAATACAATTTCGCGCCTTTTGTTTTTATGGGCCTTGCCCGTAAAACGATTTTTTATATCACGGGGAGCCTCTCAGAGGCGTTATTACCCAACTTGAGGAATTTATAATGGCTAAGAAAGTACAAGCCTATGTCAAGCTGCAGGTTGCAGCTGGTATGGCTAACCCGAGTCCGCCAGTAGGTCCGGCTCTGGGTCAGCAGGGCGTAAACATCATGGAATTCTGCAAAGCGTTCAACGCAAAAACTGATTCCATCGAAAAAGGTCTGCCGATTCCGGTAGTAATCACCGTTTACGCTGACCGTTCTTTCACTTTCGTTACCAAGACCCCGCCGGCAGCAGTTCTGCTGAAAAAAGCGGCTGGTATCAAGTCTGGTTCCGGTAAGCCGAACAAAGACAAAGTGGGTAAAATTTCCCGCGCTCAGCTGCAGGAAATCGCGCAGACCAAAGCTGCCGACATGACTGGTGCCGACATTGAAGCGATGACTCGCTCCATCGAAGGTACTGCACGTTCCATGGGCCTGGTAGTGGAGGACTAAGAAATGGCTAAACTGACCAAGCGCATGCGTGTTATCCGCGAGAAAGTTGATGCAACCAAACAGTACGACATCAACGAAGCTATCGCACTGCTGAAAGAGCTGGCGACTGCTAAATTCGTAGAAAGCGTGGACGTAGCTGTTAACCTCGGCATCGACGCTCGTAAATCTGACCAGAACGTACGTGGTGCAACTGTACTGCCGCACGGTACTGGCCGTTCCGTTCGCGTAGCCGTATTTACCCAAGGTGCAAACGCTGAAGCTGCTAAAGCTGCAGGCGCAGAACTGGTAGGTATGGAAGATCTGGCTGACCAGATCAAGAAAGGCGAAATGAACTTTGACGTTGTTATTGCTTCTCCGGATGCAATGCGCGTTGTTGGCCAGCTGGGCCAGGTTCTGGGTCCGCGCGGCCTGATGCCAAACCCGAAAGTGGGTACTGTAACACCGAACGTTGCTGAAGCGGTTAAAAACGCTAAAGCTGGCCAGGTTCGTTACCGTAACGACAAAAACGGCATCATCCACACCACCATCGGTAAAGTGGACTTTGACGCTGACAAACTGAAAGAAAACCTGGAAGCTCTGCTGGTTGCGCTGAAAAAAGCAAAACCGACTCAGGCGAAAGGCGTGTACATCAAGAAAGTTAGCATCTCCACCACCATGGGTGCAGGTGTTGCAGTTGACCAGGCTGGCCTGAGCGCTTCTGTAAACTAATGCCTTTACGTGGGCGGTGATTTTGTCTACAATCTTACCCCCACGTATAATGCTTAATGCAGACGTATATCCGAGATATTCGGGTTGTGGCAAGGCGGCAACTGAGTGAGTCGCCAGGAGCATAGCTAACTATGTGACTGGTGCGAATGAAGGAAGCCAACGCCGCCACAAGTTGAATAGCGACGGATAGAAAAGATTTGTTCGTTGGAGCCTGGCCTATCCAGGCCTCCGTCGAAGACCGCAGGAGTTTCGCAAGAAACTTAATCCCCTGCGTAGACGGTGACAGAACGCTAAGATTATTCTTTTATATTCTGGCTTGTTTCTGCTCACCGTAATTAAGACGCTCTCTCCGTTTGGAGGAGTGAAGTGAGTTCCAGAGATTTTCTCTGGCAAACATCCAGGAGCAAAGCTAATGGCTTTAAATCTTCAAGACAAACAAGCGATTGTTGCTGAAGTCAGCGAAGTAGCCAAAGGCGCGCTGTCTGCAGTAGTTGCGGATTCCCGTGGCGTAACTGTAGATAAAATGACTGAACTGCGTAAAGCAGGTCGCGAAGCTGGCGTATACATGCGTGTTGTTCGTAACACCCTGCTGCGCCGTGCTGTTGAAGGTACTCCGTTCGAGTGCCTGAAAGACGCGTTTGTTGGTCCGACCCTGATTGCATACTCTATGGAACACCCGGGCGCTGCTGCTCGTCTGTTCAAAGAGTTCGCGAAAGCGAATGCAAAATTTGAGGTCAAAGCCGCTGCCTTTGAAGGTGAGCTGATCCCGGCGTCTCAGATCGACCGCCTGGCAACTCTGCCGACCTACGAAGAAGCAATTGCACGCCTGATGGCAACCATGAAAGAAGCTTCGGCTGGCAAACTGGTTCGTACTCTGGCTGCTGTACGCGATGCGAAAGAAGCTGCTTAATCGCAGTTATCTTTTTAACGCATTCGCTTACGTATAAACTTATTCTGATATTCAGGAACAATTTAAATGTCTATCACTAAAGATCAAATCATTGAAGCAGTTGCAGCTATGTCTGTAATGGACGTTGTAGAACTGATCTCTGCAATGGAAGAAAAATTCGGTGTTTCCGCTGCTGCTGCTGTAGCTGTAGCTGCTGGCCCGGTTGAAGCTGCTGAAGAAAAAACTGAATTCGACGTAATTCTGAAAGCTGCTGGCGCTAACAAAGTTGCTGTTATCAAAGCAGTACGTGGCGCAACTGGCCTGGGTCTGAAAGAAGCTAAAGACCTGGTAGAATCTGCACCGGCTGCTCTGAAAGAAGGCGTGAGCAAAGACGACGCAGAAGCACTGAAAAAAGCTCTGGAAGAAGCTGGCGCTGAAGTTGAAGTTAAATAAGCCAACCCTTCCGGTTGCAGCCTGAGAAATCAGGCTGATGGCTGGTGACTTTTTAGTCACCAGCCTTTTTGCGCTGTAAGGCGCCAGTAGCGTTTCACACTGTTTGACTACTGCTGTGCCTTTCAATGCTTGTTTCTATCGACGACTTAATATACTGCGACAGGACGTCCGTTCTGTGTAAATCGCAATGAAATGGTTTAAGCGTGATAGCAACAGGCATTGCGGAAAGTGTTCCATTTTCCGGTCAACAAAATAGTGTTGCACAAACTGTCCGCTCAATGGACAGATGGGTCGACTTGTCAGCGAGCTGAGGAACCCTATGGTTTACTCCTATACCGAGAAAAAACGTATTCGTAAGGATTTTGGTAAACGTCCACAAGTTCTGGATGTACCTTATCTCCTTTCTATCCAGCTTGACTCGTTTCAGAAATTTATCGAGCAAGATCCTGAAGGGCAGTATGGTCTGGAAGCTGCTTTCCGTTCCGTATTCCCGATTCAGAGCTACAGCGGTAATTCCGAGCTGCAATACGTCAGCTACCGCCTTGGCGAACCGGTGTTTGACGTCCAGGAATGTCAAATCCGTGGCGTGACCTATTCCGCACCGCTGCGCGTTAAACTGCGTCTGGTGATCTATGAGCGCGAAGCGCCGGAAGGCACCGTAAAAGACATTAAAGAACAAGAAGTCTACATGGGCGAAATTCCGCTCATGACAGACAACGGTACCTTTGTTATCAACGGTACTGAGCGTGTTATCGTTTCCCAGCTGCACCGTAGTCCGGGCGTCTTCTTTGACTCCGACAAAGGTAAAACCCACTCTTCGGGTAAAGTGCTGTATAACGCGCGTATCATCCCTTACCGTGGTTCCTGGCTGGATTTCGAATTCGATCCGAAGGACAACCTGTTCGTACGTATCGACCGTCGCCGTAAACTGCCTGCGACCATCATTCTGCGCGCCCTGAACTACACCACAGAGCAGATCCTCGACCTGTTCTTTGAAAAAGTTATCTTTGAAATCCGTGATAACAAGCTGCAGATGGAACTGGTGCCGGAACGCCTGCGTGGTGAAACCGCATCTTTTGACATCGAAGCTAACGGTAAAGTGTACGTAGAAAAAGGCCGCCGTATCACTGCGCGCCACATTCGCCAGCTGGAAAAAGACGACGTCAAACTGATCGAAGTCCCGGTTGAGTACATCGCAGGTAAAGTGGTTGCTAAAGACTATATTGATGAGTCTACCGGCGAGCTGATCTGCGCAGCGAACATGGAGCTGAGCCTGGATCTGCTGGCTAAGCTGAGCCAGTCTGGTCACAAGCGTATCGAAACGCTGTTCACCAACGATCTGGATCACGGCCCATATATCTCTGAAACCTTACGTGTCGACCCAACTAACGACCGTCTGAGCGCACTGGTAGAAATCTACCGCATGATGCGCCCTGGCGAGCCGCCGACTCGTGAAGCAGCTGAAAGCCTGTTCGAGAACCTGTTCTTCTCCGAAGACCGTTATGACTTGTCTGCGGTTGGTCGTATGAAGTTCAACCGTTCTCTGCTGCGCGAAGAAATCGAAGGTTCCGGTATCCTGAGCAAAGACGACATCATTGATGTTATGAAAAAGCTCATCGATATCCGTAACGGTAAAGGCGAAGTCGATGATATCGACCACCTCGGCAACCGTCGTATCCGTTCCGTTGGCGAAATGGCGGAAAACCAGTTCCGCGTTGGCCTGGTACGTGTAGAGCGTGCGGTGAAAGAGCGTCTGTCTCTGGGCGATCTGGATACCCTGATGCCTCAGGATATGATCAACGCCAAGCCGATTTCCGCAGCAGTGAAAGAGTTCTTCGGTTCCAGCCAGCTGTCTCAGTTTATGGACCAGAACAACCCGCTGTCTGAGATTACGCACAAACGTCGTATCTCCGCACTCGGCCCAGGCGGTCTGACCCGTGAACGTGCAGGCTTCGAAGTTCGAGACGTACACCCGACTCACTACGGTCGCGTATGTCCAATCGAAACCCCTGAAGGTCCGAACATCGGTCTGATCAACTCTCTGTCCGTGTACGCACAGACTAACGAATACGGCTTCCTTGAGACTCCGTATCGTAAAGTGACCGACGGTGTTGTAACTGACGAAATTCACTACCTGTCTGCTATCGAAGAAGGCAACTACGTTATCGCCCAGGCGAACTCCAACCTGGATGAAGAAGGCCACTTCGTAGAAGACCTGGTAACTTGCCGTAGCAAAGGCGAATCCAGCTTGTTCAGCCGCGACCAGGTTGACTACATGGACGTATCCACCCAGCAGGTGGTATCCGTCGGTGCGTCCCTGATCCCGTTCCTGGAACACGATGACGCCAACCGTGCATTGATGGGTGCGAACATGCAACGTCAGGCCGTTCCGACTCTGCGCGCTGATAAGCCGCTGGTTGGTACTGGTATGGAACGTGCTGTTGCCGTTGACTCCGGTGTAACTGCGGTAGCTAAACGTGGTGGTGTCGTTCAGTACGTGGATGCTTCCCGTATCGTTATCAAAGTTAACGAAGACGAGATGTATCCGGGTGAAGCAGGTATCGACATCTACAACCTGACCAAATACACCCGTTCTAACCAGAACACCTGTATCAACCAGATGCCGTGTGTGTCTCTGGGTGAACCGGTTGAACGTGGCGACGTGCTGGCAGACGGTCCGTCCACCGACCTCGGTGAACTGGCGCTTGGTCAGAACATGCGCGTAGCGTTCATGCCGTGGAATGGTTACAACTTCGAAGACTCCATCCTCGTATCCGAGCGTGTTGTTCAGGAAGACCGTTTCACCACCATCCACATTCAGGAACTGGCGTGTGTGTCCCGTGACACCAAGCTGGGGCCGGAAGAGATCACCGCTGACATCCCGAACGTGGGTGAAGCTGCGCTCTCCAAACTGGATGAATCCGGTATCGTTTACATTGGTGCGGAAGTGACCGGTGGCGACATTCTGGTTGGTAAGGTAACGCCGAAAGGTGAAACTCAGCTGACCCCAGAAGAAAAACTGCTGCGTGCGATCTTCGGTGAGAAAGCCTCTGACGTTAAAGACTCTTCTCTGCGCGTACCAAACGGTGTATCCGGTACGGTTATCGACGTTCAGGTCTTTACTCGCGATGGCGTAGAAAAAGACAAACGTGCGCTGGAAATCGAAGAAATGCAGCTCAAACAGGCGAAGAAAGACCTGTCTGAAGAACTGCAGATCCTCGAAGCGGGTCTGTTCAGCCGTATCCGTGCTGTGCTGGTAGCCGGTGGCGTTGAAGCTGAGAAGCTCGACAAACTGCCGCGCGATCGCTGGCTGGAGCTGGGCCTGACAGACGAAGAGAAACAAAATCAGCTGGAACAGCTGGCTGAGCAGTATGACGAACTGAAACACGAGTTCGAGAAGAAACTCGAAGCGAAACGCCGCAAAATCACCCAGGGCGACGATCTGGCACCGGGCGTGCTGAAGATTGTTAAGGTATATCTGGCGGTTAAACGCCGTATCCAGCCTGGTGACAAGATGGCAGGTCGTCACGGTAACAAGGGTGTAATTTCTAAGATCAACCCGATCGAAGATATGCCTTACGATGAAAACGGTACGCCGGTAGACATCGTACTGAACCCGCTGGGCGTACCGTCTCGTATGAACATCGGTCAGATCCTCGAAACCCACCTGGGTATGGCTGCGAAAGGTATCGGCGACAAGATCAACGCCATGCTGAAACAGCAGCAAGAAGTCGCGAAACTGCGCGAATTCATCCAGCGTGCGTACGATCTGGGCGCTGACGTTCGTCAGAAAGTTGACCTGAGTACCTTCAGCGATGAAGAAGTTATGCGTCTGGCTGAAAACCTGCGCAAAGGTATGCCAATCGCAACGCCGGTGTTCGACGGTGCGAAAGAAGCAGAAATTAAAGAGCTGCTGAAACTTGGCGACCTGCCGACTTCCGGTCAGATCCGCCTGTACGATGGTCGCACTGGTGAACAGTTCGAGCGTCCGGTAACCGTTGGTTACATGTACATGCTGAAACTGAACCACCTGGTCGACGACAAGATGCACGCGCGTTCCACCGGTTCTTACAGCCTGGTTACTCAGCAGCCGCTGGGTGGTAAGGCACAGTTCGGTGGTCAGCGTTTCGGGGAGATGGAAGTGTGGGCGCTGGAAGCATACGGCGCAGCATACACCCTGCAGGAAATGCTCACCGTTAAGTCTGATGACGTGAACGGTCGTACCAAGATGTATAAAAACATCGTGGACGGCAACCATCAGATGGAGCCGGGCATGCCAGAATCCTTCAACGTATTGTTGAAAGAGATTCGTTCGCTGGGTATCAACATCGAACTGGAAGACGAGTAATTCTCGCTCAAACAGGTCACTGCTGTCGGGTTAAAACCCGGCAGCGGATTGTGCTAACTCCGACGGGAGCAAATCCGTGAAAGATTTATTAAAGTTTCTGAAAGCGCAGACTAAAACCGAAGAGTTTGATGCGATCAAAATTGCTCTGGCTTCGCCAGACATGATCCGTTCATGGTCTTTCGGTGAAGTTAAAAAGCCGGAAACCATCAACTACCGTACGTTCAAACCAGAACGTGACGGCCTTTTCTGCGCCCGTATCTTTGGGCCGGTAAAAGATTACGAGTGCCTGTGCGGTAAGTACAAGCGCCTGAAACACCGTGGCGTCATCTGTGAGAAGTGCGGCGTTGAAGTGACCCAGACTAAAGTACGCCGTGAGCGTATGGGCCACATCGAACTGGCTTCCCCGACTGCGCACATCTGGTTCCTGAAATCGCTGCCGTCCCGTATCGGTCTGCTGCTCGATATGCCGCTGCGCGATATCGAACGCGTACTGTACTTTGAATCCTATGTGGTTATCGAAGGCGGTATGACCAACCTGGAACGTCAGCAGATCCTGACTGAAGAGCAGTATCTGGACGCGCTGGAAGAGTTCGGTGACGAATTCGACGCGAAGATGGGGGCGGAAGCAATCCAGGCTCTGCTGAAGAGCATGGATCTGGAGCAAGAGTGCGAACAGCTGCGTGAAGAGCTGAACGAAACCAACTCCGAAACCAAGCGTAAAAAGCTGACCAAGCGTATCAAACTGCTGGAAGCGTTCGTTCAGTCTGGTAACAAACCAGAGTGGATGATCCTGACCGTTCTGCCGGTACTGCCGCCAGATCTGCGTCCGCTGGTTCCGCTGGATGGTGGTCGTTTCGCGACTTCTGACCTGAACGATCTGTATCGTCGCGTCATTAACCGTAACAACCGTCTGAAACGTCTGCTGGATCTGGCTGCGCCGGACATCATCGTACGTAACGAAAAACGTATGCTGCAGGAAGCGGTAGACGCCCTGCTGGATAACGGTCGTCGCGGTCGTGCGATCACCGGTTCTAACAAGCGTCCTCTGAAATCTTTGGCCGACATGATCAAAGGTAAACAGGGTCGTTTCCGTCAGAACCTGCTCGGTAAGCGTGTTGACTACTCCGGTCGTTCTGTAATCACCGTAGGTCCATACCTGCGTCTGCATCAGTGCGGTCTGCCGAAGAAAATGGCGCTGGAGCTGTTCAAACCGTTCATCTACGGCAAGCTGGAACTGCGTGGTCTTGCTACCACCATTAAAGCTGCGAAGAAAATGGTTGAGCGCGAAGAAGCTGTCGTTTGGGATATCCTGGACGAAGTTATCCGCGAACACCCGGTACTGCTGAACCGTGCACCGACTCTGCACCGTCTGGGTATCCAGGCATTTGAACCGGTACTGATCGAAGGTAAAGCTATCCAGCTGCACCCGCTGGTTTGTGCGGCATATAACGCCGACTTCGATGGTGACCAGATGGCTGTTCACGTACCGCTGACGCTGGAAGCCCAGCTGGAAGCGCGTGCGCTGATGATGTCTACCAACAACATCCTGTCCCCGGCGAACGGCGAACCAATCATCGTTCCGTCTCAGGACGTTGTTCTGGGTCTGTACTATATGACCCGTGACTGTGTTAACGCCAAAGGCGAAGGCATGGTGCTGACTGGCCCGAAAGAAGCAGAACGTCTGTATCGCTCTGGTCTGGCTTCTCTGCATGCGCGCGTTAAAGTGCGTATCACCGAGTATGAAAAAGATGCAAACGGTGAATTAGTAGCGAAAACCAGCCTGAAAGACACGACTGTTGGCCGTGCCATTCTGTGGATGATTGTACCGAAAGGTCTGCCTTACTCCATCGTCAACCAGGCGCTGGGTAAAAAAGCAATCTCCAAAATGCTGAACACCTGCTACCGCATTCTCGGTCTGAAACCGACCGTTATTTTTGCGGACCAGATCATGTACACCGGCTTCGCCTATGCAGCGCGTTCTGGTGCATCTGTTGGTATCGATGACATGGTCATCCCGGAGAAGAAACACGAAATCATCTCCGAGGCAGAAGCAGAAGTTGCTGAAATTCAGGAGCAGTTCCAGTCTGGTCTGGTAACTGCGGGCGAACGCTACAACAAAGTTATCGATATCTGGGCTGCGGCGAACGATCGTGTATCCAAAGCGATGATGGATAACCTGCAAACTGAAACCGTGATTAACCGTGACGGTCAGGAAGAGAAGCAGGTTTCCTTCAACAGCATCTACATGATGGCCGACTCCGGTGCGCGTGGTTCTGCGGCACAGATTCGTCAGCTTGCTGGTATGCGTGGTCTGATGGCGAAGCCGGATGGCTCCATCATCGAAACGCCAATCACCGCGAACTTCCGTGAAGGTCTGAACGTACTCCAGTACTTCATCTCCACCCACGGTGCTCGTAAAGGTCTGGCGGATACCGCACTGAAAACTGCGAACTCCGGTTACCTGACTCGTCGTCTGGTTGACGTGGCGCAGGACCTGGTGGTTACCGAAGACGATTGTGGTACCCATGAAGGTATCATGATGACTCCGGTTATCGAGGGTGGTGACGTTAAAGAGCCGCTGCGCGATCGCGTACTGGGTCGTGTAACTGCTGAAGACGTTCTGAAGCCGGGTACTGCTGATATCCTCGTTCCGCGCAACACGCTGCTGCACGAACAGTGGTGTGACCTGCTGGAAGAGAACTCTGTCGACGCGGTAAAAGTACGTTCTGTTGTATCTTGTGACACCGACTTTGGTGTATGTGCGCACTGCTACGGTCGTGACCTGGCGCGTGGCCACATCATCAACAAAGGTGAAGCAATCGGTGTTATCGCGGCACAGTCCATCGGTGAACCGGGTACACAGCTGACCATGCGTACGTTCCACATCGGTGGTGCGGCATCTCGTGCGGCTGCTGAATCCAGCATCCAGGTGAAAAACAAAGGTAGCATCAAGCTCAGCAACGTGAAGTCGGTTGTGAACTCCAGCGGTAAACTGGTTATCACTTCCCGTAATACTGAACTGAAACTGATCGACGAATTCGGTCGTACCAAAGAAAGCTACAAAGTACCTTACGGTGCGGTACTGGCGAAAGGCGATGGCGAACAGGTTGCTGGCGGCGAAACCGTTGCAAACTGGGACCCGCACACCATGCCGGTTATCACCGAAGTAAGCGGTTTTGTACGCTTTACTGACATGATCGACGGTCAGACCATTACTCGTCAGACAGACGAATTGACCGGTCTGTCTTCGCTGGTGGTTCTGGATTCCGCAGAACGTACAGCAGGTGGTAAAGATCTGCGTCCGGCACTGAAAATCGTTGATGCTCAGGGTAACGACGTTCTGATCCCAGGTACCGATATGCCTGCGCAGTACTTCCTGCCGGGTAAAGCGATTGTTCAGCTGGAAGATGGCGTACAGATCAGCTCTGGTGACACCCTGGCGCGTATTCCGCAGGAATCCGGCGGTACCAAGGACATCACCGGTGGTCTGCCGCGCGTTGCGGACCTGTTCGAAGCACGTCGTCCGAAAGAGCCGGCAATCCTGGCTGAAATCAGCGGTATCGTTTCCTTCGGTAAAGAAACCAAAGGTAAACGTCGTCTGGTTATCACCCCGGTAGACGGTAGCGATCCGTACGAAGAGATGATTCCGAAATGGCGTCAGCTCAACGTGTTCGAAGGTGAACGTGTAGAACGTGGTGACGTAATTTCCGACGGTCCGGAAGCGCCGCACGACATTCTGCGTCTGCGTGGTGTTCATGCTGTGACTCGTTACATCGTTAACGAAGTACAGGACGTATACCGTCTGCAGGGCGTTAAGATTAACGATAAACACATCGAAGTTATCGTTCGTCAGATGCTGCGTAAAGCTACCATCGTTAACGCGGGCAGCTCCGACTTCCTGGAAGGCGAACAGGTTGAATACTCTCGCGTCAAGATCGCAAACCGCGAACTGGAAGCGAACGGCAAAGTGGGTGCAACTTACTCCCGCGATCTGCTGGGTATCACCAAAGCGTCTCTGGCAACCGAGTCCTTCATCTCCGCGGCATCGTTCCAGGAGACCACTCGCGTGCTGACCGAAGCAGCCGTTGCGGGCAAACGCGACGAACTGCGCGGCCTGAAAGAGAACGTTATCGTGGGTCGTCTGATCCCGGCAGGTACCGGTTACGCGTACCACCAGGATCGTATGCGTCGCCGTGCTGCGGGTGAAGCTCCGGCTGCACCGCAGGTGACTGCAGAAGACGCATCTGCCAGCCTGGCAGAACTGCTGAACGCAGGTCTGGGCGGTTCTGATAACGAGTAATCGTTAATCCGCAAATAACGTAAAAACCCGCTTCGGCGGGTTTTTTTATGGGGGGAGTTTAGGGAAAGAGCATTTGTCAGAATATTTAAGGAATTTCTGAATACTCATAATCAATGTAGAGATGACTAATATCCTGAAACTGACTGAACTAATTGAGTCAAACTCGGCAAGGATTCGATACTATTCCTGTGTAACTTTCTTAAGGAACGAGAATGAAACAGGAAGTGGAAAAGTGGCGACCTTTTGGACATCCGGATGGTGATATTCGTGATTTATCATTTCTTGATGCTCATCAGGCTGTCTACGTTCAGCATCATGAGGGCAAAGAGCCTTTAGAGTATCGCTTTTGGGTTACCTACTCTCTTCACTGCTTCACAAAAGATTATGAACATCAGACGAACGAAGAAAAACAATCGTTAATGTACCACGCGCCTAAAGAATCTCGTCCCTTCTGCCAGCACCGTTATAACTTAGCGCGCACACTTAAAAAGAACTATTTTGGCGCTGCCAGAAAGCAACGTTATTCATGCCGGGTATGGTAGCTATGCCGTGATTGAGGTGGACTTAGACGGAGGAGATAAGGCATTTTACTTTGTTGCGTTCAGGGCTTTCAGGGAAAAGAAAAAACTCCGTTTGCATGTAACTAGCGCTTATCCCATTTCTGAAAAACAGAAAGGTAAATCAGTGAAATTTTTCACCATTGCCTACAACTTATTGAGAAATAAGCAGCTTCCTCAGCCCTCAAAATAACAAAACCCACCTTAAGGTGGGTTTCGCCAGAGAATTATCTCTGGTATTCAGAACGCCATTACCGGACTTTGCCTTGACCTTGCGATAATCGCAGGTTGCGGGATGTCTGAATTTCTTCAGTCTGCTGCATCCTGGAAGATGAGAACATGTGTTCTTATTTTCGTCTCTATCATAGTTGAGTATTTACTCTCTTACAATCAGATCTCTTTCATTGCTCAACAGGCGATGGCTTCAGACTTTGCATTACGGAATTTTTAAGAAAGGCAGGGCGAAACGAGGAAGAAGCTTTTCGCCCTGGACAACATTCCTGCTGACGGCACTACCATAAAAAAACAGAACGCTTTCAACAACCTTGCGTTTTTCATCTTCCGTAGCGGCTCGGAATAAATTTACGTTCTTACATTCCGTCTCATAGTCTTTGCGAGGCCCGTCCCAGATAGCTGTCCCAGTCTTTCCATACCGGCTGCAAACCCTGAGCGGTTAACGCGGCAGCAACCGCTTCCGGTCTGCGATCGTCGTGCGGTGAGAACTGTTCCAACTCGGGGTGATTATCGGCATAGCCACCTGGCTGCGTTTTCGAGAAGGCGCTGACGTTATTGATCGCCAGCGGAATAACGCGATCGCGAAACCACGGTGATTCCCGCGTGGAGAGTGACAGTTCAATCTCCGGTGCAAGCAGTCGGAAGGCGCAGATGGTTTGCACTAACTGGCGTTCATCCATAATCGACGCAGGCTCAATGCCGCCAGTACACGGGCGCAGGCGCGGAAAGGAGACAGAGTAACGGCTTTGCCAGTAATGCTGTTGCAGCCATAGCAAATGTTCGGCAACCATATAGCAGTCAACGCGCCAGTTGTCGGAAAGGCCAATTAGCGCGCCGAGGCCTATCTTATCAATCCCCGCACGCCCCAGCCGATCCGGCGTTTCCAGCCGCCAGAAGAAGTCCTGTTTTTTTCCTTTCAGATGATGGCGGGCATAAGTCGCCTCGTGATATGTCTCCTGATAAACCATCACGCCATCCAGACCAAGCTGCTTTAACTCGGCGTATTCCGTCTCCGCCAGCGGTTGCACTTCCATTTGTAGTGAAGAGAACTGTTCACGCAGGGCGGGGAGATGA
This sequence comes from Escherichia sp. WS33, assembly GCF_046486385.1. Lineage (NCBI taxonomy): Bacteria > Pseudomonadati > Pseudomonadota > Gammaproteobacteria > Enterobacterales > Enterobacteriaceae > Escherichia > Escherichia sp. WS33. The sequence goes on from NZ_JBJQLJ010000037.1 coordinate 14,457, forward strand.
CGACGAAAGTAATCCATCCCCACTTTCGCCTGATGTTCACCAGTGACTAATAGCAGATGTTCAAAGCCCATCTCCCGTATAGCGGCGCTTTCCCTGGCAATATCCGCTTCATCCAGCGTTTTGCGCTTGATGCGATTACTCATGGAAAATCCGCAGTACGTGCAGTCGTTAGCGCAAAGATTGGAAAGATAAAGCGGGACGTAGAAACTAACTGTGTTGCCAAATCGCTGACGGGTCAGACGCTGCGCCCGTTGGGCCAGTTGTTCCAGATAGCCACTGGCGGCTGGCGATAACAGCGCCATCATATCGTCGCGGGTGAGTTGCGAGGCATTTAGCGCCCGTTCTACGTCAGCAGCCGTTTTGCCGTTGATACGCAGGCGGATGTCGTCCCAGTCCAGTTGTCGCCAGCGATCGCTGAAGGTTTTCATGCCGATGCCTCCAGAAATCCAGTCAGCGGGCTGGTGGCATGAGCAAAATGACTGCGGCTGCCCGGTCCGGACTGACGTGCCAGCAGGCCTGCTTCTACCGCCAGACGAAATGCCTTCGCCATGTTGACGGGATCGTCCGCGACGGCAATTGCCGTATTCACTAACACCGCGTCGGCCCCCATTTCCAGCGCCTGCGCGGCATGGCTGGGAACGCCGATGCCAGCATCGACAACCACCGGCACTGTGGCCTGCTGGATAATAATCTCCAGCATGGCGCGGGTTTCCAGTCCCTGATTCGAGCCAATCGGCGCGCCGAGCGGCATCACCGCTGCACAGCCGACTTCTTCCAGACGTTTACACAATACCGGATCGGCCCCGCAGTAAGGCAGCACGACAAATCCCTGTTGTACCAGCGTTTCGGCGGCTTTCAGGGTTTCGATGGGATCGGGCAACAGCCAGCGGGCGTCAGGGTGAATCTCTAATTTTAACCAGTTTGTGCCTAACGCTTCACGAGCCAGATGGGCGGCGAAAATGGCTTCTTCCGCTGTTTTCGCCCCGGATGTATTTGGCAGCAGGGTCACACCCGCCGCGATAAGCGGTTCGAGGATAGCGTCGTTGTGCTGGCGCAAGTCGACACGTTTCATCGCCAGTGTCACCAGCTGGCTGCCGGAAGCGCGGATCGCCTCCACCATCAGTTGTGAAGAAGCGAATTTCCCTGTGCCGGTAAACAGATGTGAATCAAACGTTTTGTCCGCAATACGTAACATTTCAACCCCCTGCAATAACCTGAAAAAGCAGGATCTGGTCGCCATCCTGCACGATATGTTGCGCCCACTGCTCACGCGGGACGATTTGCTGATTAATCGCCAGAGCCGCGCCCGCTTGTCGTTGGTCGAGTTGCTCCAGTAGTTCGTGAACAGTTTGCCCGGCGGCGCACTGCATCGGTTGATCGTTAAACAGGATCTGCATTGCTTCCTCCGCATACCGGGCAACCACTGGCGCGGCGCAACGCCAGGCTGCGCCACTGGCTCGATTTACCGTCGAACAGTCGGAGTTCTCCCGCAGGTGTCTCTATACCGCTTAATAACTTAATGGCTTCCAGTGCCTGCAAAGTGCCCATAACCCCGACCACCGGGCCAACCACGCCCGCCGTGCGGCAGTTGCGTTCTGGCTCCTGGTTATCTGGCCACAGGCAGCGGTAACACCCCTGCTCCCAGGGCGGCGTCAGTACCATCAACTGACCGCCAAATCCGACCGCGCTGGCGGTGATAAGCGGCGTGTTGAGTGCCACGCAGGCGGCATTAATCTCCTGGCGAGTCGCCATATTGTCGGTACAGTCGAGCACCACATCGGCCCGTGCAACCGCATCTTTTAACGCCTCACCCGTTAACCGTTGTTGTAATGCTGTCAGTTGAATGTCGGGATTCAACTGTGTCAGTCGCTGTTGGCTGACCTGCGATTTCGGGCGATCGATATCTTCAGTGGTAAAGAGGATTTGTCGTTGCAGATTGCTTAAATGCACATCGTCGTCATCTGCCAGTACCAGCGTCCCGACGCCAGCGCCCGCCAGGTACAGCGCAGCAGGTGTACCCAGCCCGCCCAGACCGATAATCAGCACCTGGCTGTCGAGCAGTTTTTGCTGCCCGTCCAGAGCGATATCGTCGAGCAGGATTTGGCGGCTATAACGCATAAAGTCACGGTCATTCATCGCCAACTCCTGCAATTTCCAGCAACTGTGCCGTTGCCAAACGCCAGTCTGCGGCTTGAGTAATGGCGCTGACGACGGCGATACTGCCGACACCCGTTGCTATCACCGCAGGCGCGCGTGCCAGACTGACACCGCCAATCGCCACGGTGGGATAATCCGCCAGTCGCTCAACATGCCGTGCCAGCTGTTCCAGCCCCTGCGGTGCAGAAGGCATCTGTTTGGTTTGCGTCGGGAACACATGTCCCAGCGCGATATAAGAGGGGCGTGCTGCCAGCGCGACGTCGATTTCCATATCGTCATGTGTCGAAACGCCCAGCCGCAGGCCTGCCGCGCGGATGGCATTGAGATCGGTGGCTTGCAAATCTTCCTGCCCCAAATGGACGCCATACGCCTGATGCTTGATCGCCAGCCGCCAGTAATCGTTGATAAACAATCGCGCGTTATAGCGGCGGCCCAGCGCAATTGCCGCCACGACATCGGCTTCCACCTCTTCATCGCGCCGATCTTTGATGCGTAGCTGGAGAGTACGTACGCCTGCATCCAACAGACGTTCGATCCACTGTACGCTGTCCACCACCGGGTACAGTCCTGAACGAAAAGGTACAGGAGGAAAATCAGGCTGATACATCACGCTTCCTCCTTACGCAGGTAGATTTCTCCGCCTCTGGCACGGAAGTTCTCCGACATATCCGCCATTCCCATTTCAATAGTTTGCGTGGCGGCGTAATCACGCACTTCCTGGCTGATTTTCATCGAGCAGAATTTCGGCCCACACATGGAGCAAAAATGGGCGACTTTACCTGACTCTTGCGGCAGGGTTTCATCGTGATAAGCGCGGGCGGTAAACGGGTCGAGGGCCAGATTAAACTGGTCTTCCCAGCGAAATTCGAAGCGGGCTTTCGACATGGCGTTATCGCGAATTTGCGCGCCCGGATGCCCTTTCGCCAGGTCAGCGGCGTGGGCGGCAATCTTATAGGTGATAAGCCCCTGCTTAACATCTTCTTTATTAGGCAGACCCAGATGCTCTTTTGGCGTTACGTAACAGAGCATCGCGCAGCCAAACCAGCCAATCATCGCCGCACCAATCCCCGACGTGAAGTGGTCATAGCCCGGCGCAATATCGGTAGTTAGCGGCCCCAGAGTGTAAAACGGCGCTTCGTGGCAGTGCTCTAACTCCTCGGTCATATTGCGGCGGATCATCTGCATCGGCACGTGGCCTGGGCCTTCAATCATCACCTGCACGTCATATTCCCAGGCAATTTTGGTCAGTTCGCCCAGCGTATGCAGCTCGGCAAACTGCGCTTCATCGTTGGCGTCCTGAATAGAACCGGGGCGCAGACCGTCGCCCAGCGACAGCGAAACGTCATAAGCGGCACAGATTTCACAAATTTCGCGGAAGTGTTGATAGAGGAAATTTTCCTGATGATGGGAGAGGCACCATTTCGCCATAATCGAACCGCCGCGAGAGACGATACCGGTCAGGCGTTTCGCGGTCATCGGCACATAGCGCAGCAGTACGCCCGCATGGATAGTGAAGTAATCCACACCTTGCTCGGCCTGTTCCAGCAGCGTGTCGCGGAACGCTTCCCAGGTAAGATCTTCGGCGATCCCGTTAACCTTCTCCAGCGCCTGGTAGATCGGCACTGTACCGATCGGCACCGGGCTGTTACGCAAAATCCACTCGCGGGTTTCGTGAATATAGCGACCGGTGGAGAGATCCATCACCGTATCCGCTCCCCAGCGCGTGGACCATACCAGCTTTTCCACTTCTTCTTCGATGGAAGAGGTGACCGCCGAGTTGCCGATATTGGCGTTAACTTTTACCAGGAAATTGCGACCAATAATCATCGGCTCCGATTCCGGATGATTAATGTTGGCCGGGATAATCGCACGTCCGGCAGCAACTTCATCACGGACAAATTCCGCAGTGATATTTTCCGGCAGATGTGCGCCAAAGCTCATTCCCGGATGCTGGTGGCGTAAAACCTCGCTACGGATGCGCTCGCGGCCCATATTCTCGCGGATGGCGATGAATTCCATTTCCGGCGTGATGATGCCCTGTCGGGCGTAGTGCAGTTGGGTGACACGGCGTCCTGCTTTGGCGCGTTTTGGTGTTAGTACACCGCTAAAACGCAGTTCGTCGAGGCCATCATCTGCCAGCCGCGCTTTAGTGTAATCGGAACTGCGCACGGTAAGTTCTTCGGTATCGCCGCGCGCATCGATCCACGGCTGGCGTAGTTTTGCCAGCCCTTGCTGCACGTTAATGGCAATCTGCGGATCACCATACGGGCCGGAGGTGTCGTAGACCGGAATCGCTTCGTTTTCTTCGTACTGCGGCTGTTCTTTGCTACCGCCAATTAGCGTCGGGCTAAGCTGGATCTCACGCATCGGCACGCGCACGCCGGGGTGTGTGCCAGTGATATAAATGCGTTTTGAGTTGGGAAAGGCGGTGCCTTCCAGGGTGTCGATAAAATGTTGGGCCCGGGCGCGTTGTTCGCGGCGGGTCAGTTTTGTTGCAGACATAGCTCATTCCAAAAAGTTAAGGACGTGGCTTGTCAGACGACGGATGAAGCAAGAGACGATCGCCGCAGGGGCGATGCGATAGCAGATTAACTCTTGTTCCCTTCGCAGGTATTAGCCTGATCAGGTTCCGCGGATCCCGAATAAACGGTCTCAGCCAGTTAAGGCACTCCGACAAGAAATTAGCCCCGCAAATGGGGCATTGAATGTAAATTACGCGTTAACAGCGCAGAACTCAAGCAGGATGTTTGACGCGGGCGGCGTCAAGCACCAGCAGAATCAGCTTATCTTCCAGCACAAAGCGCGCTTCCAGCGCCTCGCCGATGTCAGATAAAACCTGTTGAAACTCAAGGTAATTATCATGATCGATGGCGGTTTCCAGACTGGAATCGTAGTAATCCATAATCTGTTGAGTATTGGCTTCGAGTTGCGGCCAAATCTTCGCGGCGCGCGCGAGTTGCCCGTTGCCTTCCAGCTTATGAAGAATGCGCTCATAAATACTGAAATGTCCGGCAGACAAGTAATCGACCAGGCTCTGACAAAAATCATCAAGGGCTTTTTCGTTTAGCCTCATGTACGATTCTTTGCCAGGCTTAATGCCAACCAGATTGTAGTAAGCCACGAGCAGATGCTTACGTACATGTAGCCAGCGATCAACCAGTTTGTTACTTCCTCTGACGCGCTCCGTCAGGTTATCGAGCTGGTTAAGCATGATTGACTCCGCAAGTTTGTATTCAAAAACTGCTCAGTGAGAAATGTAAAAACCATGTTAAACATGCCAGTGATGCAAAGGTAGTGCAAGAGCTATGGATCGTATAATTGAAAAATTAGATCACGGCTGGTGGGTCGTCAGCCATGAACAAAAATTATGGTTGCCGAAGGGAGAATTGCCATATGGCGAAGCGGCAAATTTCGATCTTGTGGGTCAGCGCGCACTACAAATCGGCGAATGGCAGGGGGAACCTGTTTGGTTAGTACAACAGCAGCGGCGTCACGATATGGGGTCGGTACGTCAGGTCATTGATCTCGATGTTGGGCTGTTTCAACTGGCCGGACGAGGCGTACAACTGGCGGAGTTTTACCGATCGCATAAATACTGTGGTTACTGCGGGCATGAAATGTATCCGAGCAAAACCGAATGGGCGATGCTGTGCAGCCATTGCCGTGAGCGTTACTACCCGCAAATCGCCCCCTGCATTATTGTTGCTATCCGTCGCGATGATTCGATCCTCCTCGCCCAGCATACCCGCCATCGTAACGGTGTCCATACAGTACTTGCCGGATTCGTCGAAGTGGGCGAAACCCTCGAGCAGGCAGTCGCGCGGGAAGTGATGGAAGAGAGCGGAATTAAAGTTAAAAACTTGCGTTACGTGACTTCTCAGCCGTGGCCGTTTCCTCAGTCTTTAATGACCGCGTTTATGGCGGAATATGACAGCGGCGACATCGTGATCGACCCGAAAGAATTGCTCGAGGCGAACTGGTATCGCTATGACGATTTGCCGTTACTCCCGCCGCCCGGCACCGTAGCGCGCCGTCTGATAGAAGATACGGTGGCGATGTGTCGGGCAGAGTATGAGTGATGATACACTGACCGCCTGACGCACTAAGGAACAGCCAAAATGACCGAACTTAAAAACGATCGTTATCTGCGGGCGCTGCTGCGCCAGCCCGTTGATGTCACTCCAGTATGGATGATGCGCCAGGCGGGTCGCTATCTACCGGAATATAAAGCCACGCGCGCCCAGGCGGGCGATTTTATGTCGCTGTGCAAAAACGCCGAGCTGGCGTGCGAAGTGACTTTGCAACCGCTGCGTCGCTACCCGCTGGATGCGGCGATCCTCTTTTCCGATATCCTCACCGTGCCGGACGCGATGGGGTTAGGGCTCTATTTTGAAGCCGGAGAAGGTCCGCGTTTTACCTCGCCAGTCACCTGCAAAGCCGACGTCGATAAACTGCCAATTCCGGACCCGGAAGATGAGCTGGGTTACGTGATGAACGCGGTGCGTACCATTCGTCGCGAACTGAAAGGCGAAGTGCCGCTGATTGGTTTTTCCGGCAGCCCGTGGACGCTGGCAACCTACATGGTGGAAGGCGGCAGCAGCAAAGCCTTCACCGTGATCAAAAAAATGATGTATGCCGATCCGCAGGCGCTGCACGCTCTACTCGATAAACTGGCGAAAAGCGTCACTTTGTATCTGAATGCGCAGATTAAAGCCGGTGCTCAGGCTGTGATGATTTTCGACACCTGGGGCGGCGTGCTTACCGGGCGCGATTATCAACAGTTCTCGCTTTATTACATGCATAAAATTGTTGATGGTTTACTGCGTGAAAACGACGGTCGCCGCGTACCGGTCACGCTGTTTACCAAAGGCGGCGGACAGTGGCTGGAAGCCATGGCAGAAACCGGTTGCGATGCGCTGGGCCTCGACTGGACAACGGACATCGCCGATGCGCGCCGCCGTGTGGGCAATAAAGTCGCGTTGCAGGGTAATATGGATCCGTCGATGCTGTACGCGCCGCCTGCCCGCATTGAAGAAGAAGTAGCGACTATACTTGCAGGTTTCGGTCACGGCGAAGGTCATGTCTTTAACCTTGGTCACGGCATTCATCAGGATGTGCCGCCAGAACATGCTGGCGTGTTCGTGGAGGCAGTGCATCGACTGTCTGAACAGTATCACCGCTAAGGAGTGATTATGGATCTCGCGTCATTACGCGCTCAACAAATCGAACTGGCTTCTTCTGTGATCCGCGAGGATCGACTCGATAAAGATCCACCGGATCTGATCGCCGGAGCCGATGTCGGGTTTGAGCAGGGCGGAGAAGTGACGCGAGCGGCGATGGTGCTGCTGAAATATCCCTCGCTTGAGCTGGTGGAGTATAAAGTTGCCCGCATCGCCACCACCATGCCTTACATTCCAGGTTTTCTTTCCTTCCGCGAATATCCTGCGCTGCTGGCAGCGTGGGAGATGCTGTCGCAAAAGCCGGATTTAGTGTTTGTCGATGGTCATGGGATCTCGCATCCTCGCCGTCTTGGCGTCGCCAGCCATTTTGGTTTGATGGTGGATGTGCCAACGATCGGCGTGGCGAAAAAACGGCTCTGCGGTAAATTCGAACCGCTCTCCAGCGAACCGGGCGCGCTGGCCCCACTGATGGATAAAGGCGAGCAGCTGGCCTGGGTCTGGCGCAGCAAAGCGCGCTGTAACCCGTTGTTTATCGCTACCGGCCATCGGGTCAGCGTGGACAGCGCGCTGGCGTGGGTACAACGCTGCATGAAAGGCTATCGTCTGCCGGAGCCAACGCGCTGGGCGGACGCGGTGGCCTCGGAACGTCCGGCGTTCGTGCGCTATACAGCAAATCAGCCCTAATTCAGGTAAACTGCGGATAATTTCCGTATTTGAGAACTCAACATGTTACAAAACCCAATTCATCTGCGTCTGGAGCGCCTGGAAAGCTGGCAGCATGTCACTTTCATGGCTTGCTTATGCGAACGCATGTACCCCAATTACGCCATGTTCTGCCAGCAAACCGGTTTTGGTGATGGGCAAATTTACCGTCGTATTCTCGATCTCATCTGGGAAACGCTGACCGTTAAAGACGCAAAAGTAAATTTCGACAGCCAACTGGAGAAATTTGAAGAAGCGATTCCTTCAGCCGACGATTTCGATCTGTACGGCGTTTATCCGGCAATCGATGCCTGCGTGGCGTTAAGTGAACTGGTCCATTCGCGTTTGAGTGGTGAAACGCTCGAACACGCGGTGGAAGTGAGTAAGACCTCCATCACGACCGTTGCGATGCTGGAAATGACTCAGGCTGGTCGCGAAATGAGCGATGAAGAGCTTAAAGAAAACCCAGCTGTAGAGCAAGAATGGGACATTCAGTGGGAAATATTCCGACTTTTAGCTGAGTGCGAAGAACGCGATATCGAGCTGATAAAAGGCCTTAGGGCAGACCTGCGTGAGGCGGGTGAGAGCAATATTGGTATAATTTTTCAGCAATAAGACCAGAAAACGTGATTTAACGCCTGATTTGTCGTACCTGGAGTCTTCCCTTTCGCCCCCCGTCTGGTCTACATTTGGGGGGCGAAAAAAAGTGGCTATCGGTGCGTGTATGCAGGAGAGTGCTATTCTGGCATTTCCGTCGCACTCGATGCTTAGCAAGCGATAAACACATTGTAAGGATAACTTATGAACAAGACTCAACTGATTGATGTAATTGCAGAGAAAGCAGAACTGTCCAAAACCCAGGCTAAAGCTGCTCTGGAGTCCACTCTGGCTGCAATTACTGAGTCTCTGAAAGAAGGCGATGCTGTACAACTGGTTGGTTTCGGTACCTTCAAAGTGAACCACCGCGCTGAGCGTACTGGCCGCAACCCGCAGACCGGTAAAGAAATCAAAATTGCCGCAGCTAACGTACCGGCATTTGTTTCTGGCAAGGCACTGAAAGACGCAGTTAAGTAAGATTGCGTGGCAGTGAACAGTTTTAACGAAGGGGTGGTTTCACCCCTTTTGTCTTTCTGGCGTCGATCATTGATGCTGGCAGGCGCTCTGTTTCTCACTGCCTGTAGTCACAACTCTTCACTTCCTCCCTTTACCGCCAGTGGATTTGCTGAAGACCAGGGCGCGGTACGCATCTGGCGAAAAGACAGCGGCGATAATGTGCATCTGCTTGCCGTGTTTAGCCCGTGGCGCAGTGGCGATACCACGACGCGAGAGTATCGCTGGCAGGGCGATAACCTCACGCTCATCAATATCAATGTTTACAGCAAACCGCCGGTGAACATTCGCGCGCGTTTTGACGATCGCGGCGATCTGAGCTTTATGCAACGTGAATCCGATGGGGAAAAGCAGCAGCTTTCTAACGACCAAATCGATTTATACCGTTATCGTGCTGATCAGATCCGCCAGATTAGCGATGCCTTACGTCAGGGGAGAGTCGTGCTGCGCCAGGGGCGCTGGCATGCGATGGAACAGACCGTGACCACCTGCGAAGGGCAAACCATTAAACCTGATTTAGATTCGCAGGCGATAGCGCATATCGAGCGCCGCCAGAGCCGCTCTTCTGTTGATGTCAGCGTGGCATGGCTGGAAGCGCCCGAAGGTTCGCAATTACTGTTAGTGGCAAACTCTGATTTCTGTCGCTGGCAACCCAACGAGAAAACGTTCTGATTTACCAGTGGCCCATACCCATATGACCGCCACCACCGCAGCCGCCGTAACCCATGCCCATTCCGGTACCGCGCGGAATACCCGCTTCAGCCATCGCAATATCTCGTTTCACCCGTAACTCATCTAACGACTGACGCAAATTCTCCATCTCTTTGGCGACCGCGTTAATTTTGCTGCTATCCGGTGGGTTCGCGGCTAACAGGGCATTGTATTCATAACGCTTCGTCACCAGTTGCTGTTGCAGTGCGCTGCTTTGAGCGTAAAAGTCATTATGGATTTTCTGCCACGCTGTCTGTTGTTCGCTGGTCAAAGGCGCGGCATTTTGCTGCCACATACCGTGTCCGCCGTGAGCAAATGCAGATGTCGATCCCATCGCCATTGCTGAAAGCGCCATCATTACCAGGGCAATTTTCGTGTTCCGTTTCATGGTTAATCCTCCAGTGGTTGTCTTACTTCGGGTATTGCATCTTCCGTGCCAACGATGAAACGCTGATATGACGGGTAATCTGGCATGATAAACGAGTAAAAATGACTCGCCTGCTGCGGGTAGCGAGTCATTTTTACTCATTGAAACTTAAGCCTTTGTGTTACAGCGCAGGGTAAGCGCTGATAAAAGATGGCATGATTTCTGCTGTCAGAAAGGGATGAGCAGGCAAAGAAGAAGATGCGTTTTATGCAACGTTCTAAAGACTCCTTAGCTAAATGGTTAAGCGCGATCCTCCCCGTGGTCATTGTTGGGCTGGTAGGGTTGTTTGCGGTGACGGTGATTCGCGATTATGGGCGCGAGACTGCCGCCGCCAGACAAACGCTGCTGGAAAAAGGCAGTGTACTTATTCGCGCTCTTGAATCCGGCTCGCGCGTCGGCATGGGGATGCGCATGCATCATGCGCAGCAGCAGGCCTTACTGGAAGAAATGGCCGGGCAGCCTGGAGTACGTTGGTTTGCGGTCACGGATGAACAAGGAACAATCGTGATGCATAGCAACTCCGGCATGGTGGGAAAACAGCTTTATTCCCCGCAGGAAATGCAGCAGTTACATCCTGGAGATGAAGAAGCGTGGCGGCGGATCGATAGCGCAGACGGCGAGCCTGTTCTGGAAATTTATCGCCAGTTTCAACCGATGTTTGCTGCTGGAATGCACCGGATGCGCCATATGCAGCAGTATGCCGCGACACCACAAGCAATTTTCATCGCTTTCGACGCCAGTAATATTGTGAGTGCCGAAGATCGTGAGCAGAGAAACACCCTGATTATCCTCTTCGCCCTGGCGACGGTCTTGCTGGCAAGCGTGTTGTCATTCTTCTGGTATCGCCGCTATCTGCGCTCGCGCCAGCTGTTGCAGGATGAAATGAAGCGCAAAGAGAAGCTGGTAGCTCTGGGGCATCTTGCGGCAGGCGTTGCCCACGAAATCCGTAATCCACTTTCCTCAATTAAAGGGCTGGCGAAATACTTTGCCGAACGCGCGCCAGCAGGGGGAGAAGCGCATCAATTGGCGCAGGTGATGGCGAAAGAAGCCGACCGTTTAAACCGCGTGGTAAGCGAGTTGCTGGAACTGGTTAAGCCAACGCATCTGGCTTTGCAGGCGGTGGATCTCAACACGCTGATTAACCACTCATTACAGCTGGTAAGCCAGGATGCAAACAGCCGGGAGATCCAGTTACGCTTTACCGCCAACGACACATTACCGGAAATTCAGGCCGATCCGGACAGGCTGACTCAGGTCCTGTTGAATCTCTATCTCAATGCTATTCAGGCGATTGGTCAGCATGGCGTGATTAGCGTGACGGTCAGCGAAAGCGGCGCGGGCGTGAAAATCAGCGTTACCGACAGCGGTAAGGGAATTGCGGCAGATCAGCTTGAAGCCATCTTCACTCCGTACTTCACCACCAAAGCCGAAGGCACCGGATTGGGGCTGGCGGTCGTGCATAATATTGTTGAACAACACGGTGGTACAATTCAGGTCGCAAGCCAGGAGGGAAAAGGCTCAACGTTCACCCTCTGGCTTCCGGTCAATATTACGCGTAAGGACCCACAAGGATGACGCACGATAATATCGATATTCTGGTGGTGGATGATGACATTAGCCACTGCACTATTTTGCAGGCTTTACTGCGCGGCTGGGGCTATAACGTCGCGCTGGCGAACAGCGGGCGACAGGCGCTGGAGCAGGTGCGGGAACAGGTTTTTGATCTTGTGCTTTGCGATGTGCGAATGGCGGAGATGGACGGCATCGCCACGCTGAAAGAGATCAAAGCGTTAAACCCGGCAATTCCGGTGCTGATTATGACTGCGTACTCCAGCGTCGAGACGGCGGTAGAGGCACTGAAAACTGGGGCGCTGGATTATCTCATCAAGCCGCTGGATTTCGATAACCTACAGGCGACGCTGGAAAAAGCGCTCGCGCATACGCACAGTATTGATGCTGAAACACCTGCGGTGACTGCCAGCCAGTTCGGTATGGTCGGTAAAAGCCCGGCGATGCAACACCTGCTCAGTGAAATCGCCCTCGTCGCGCCATCGGAAGCCACGGTACTGATCCACGGCGATTCCGGCACCGGTAAAGAGCTGGTCGCCAGGGCGATTCACGCCAGTAGCGCACGTAGCGAAAAACCGCTGGTAACGCTCAACTGTGCGGCACTCAACGAATCCTTACTGGAATCTGAATTGTTCGGTCACGAAAAAGGGGCGTTTACTGGAGCCGATAAACGCCGGGAAGGGCGCTTTGTTGAGGCGGACGGCGGCACGCTGTTTCTCGATGAAATTGGCGATATCTCGCCGATGATGCAGGTGCGTCTGCTGCGTGCGATTCAGGAGCGCGAAGTTCAGCGTGTCGGTAGCAACCAGACTATCTCGGTTGATGTCCGGCTGATTGCGGCGACCCATCGCGATCTTGCCGCAGAGGTGAATGCCGGGCGTTTTCGCCAGGATCTCTACTATCGCCTGAATGTGGTGGCGATTGAAGTACCATCGCTGCGGCAACGGCGGGAAGATATCCCTCTGCTGGCTGGCCATTTTCTGCAGCGCTTTGCCGAGCGTAATCGCAAGGCGGTAAAAGGTTTTACGCCCCAGGCGATGGATCTGTTGATTCATTACGACTGGCCGGGAAATATTCGTGAGCTGGAAAACGCGGTGGAACGGGCAGTGGTGCTGCTGACCGGGGAATATATTTCCGAACGCGAGCTGCCGCTGGCGATTGCCAGTACGCCGATCCCGCTGGGACAAAGTCAGGATATTCAGCCGTTGGTGGAAGTGGAAAAAGAGGTGATTCTGGCGGCGCTGGAGAAAACGGGCGGCAACAAAACCGAAGCCGCCCGTCAGTTAGGGATCACGCGCAAAACGCTATTGGCAAAACTGTCGCGTTAGTTCTGCTCGCGTTCGATAGCGCGCCAGCCGATATCTTTCCGGCAGAAGCAGTCGTCCCAGTGAATATCGGTCATTAAGGCATAAGCGCGTTTCTGCGCTTCTGCCACGGTATGACCCAGCGCGGTGACGCACAGTACGCGCCCGCCGCTGGTCACTACCTGCTCGTCATCCGCCAGTTTTGTGCCTGCATGGAACACTTTGCCGTCTTCCACTTCTTCCAGCGGCAGGCCGTGGATCACATCACCGGTGCGGTAATCGCCCGGATATCCACCCGCAGCCATCACCACGCCGAGAGAAGCGCGTTCATCCCACTCGGATGTTTTCTCGTCCAGCTTCCCTTCACAGGCTGCCAGGCAGAGCTCAACCAGATCGGACTTCATGCGCAGCATAATCGGCTGGGTTTCCGGATCGCCAAAGCGGCAGTTAAATTCGATAACCTTCGGATTGCCCTGTTTGTCGATCATCAGGCCCGCGTAGAGAAAACCGGTGTAGGTGTTGCCTTCCGCCGCCATGCCTTTCACGGTTGGCCAGATGATACGTTCCATGGTGCGCTGATGAACTTCATCGGTTACTACCGGCGCGGGGGAGTAAGCGCCCATCCCGCCCGTGTTTGGTCCGGTATCTTTATCGCCTACGCGTTTGTGATCCTGGCTGGTGGCCATCGGCAACACATGCTCGCCGTCCACCATCACGATAAAGCTCGCTTCTTCGCCATCGAGGAACTCTTCGATAACGATGCGATGACCCGCGTCGCCAAAAGCGTTGCCCGCCAGCATATCGTGAACAGCCGCTTCCGCTTCTTCCAGCGTCATCGCCACGATAACGCCTTTCCCGGCAGCCAGACCGTCCGCTTTAATGACGATTGGCGCGCCTTTCTCACGCAGATACGCCAGCGCAGGTTCTACCTCGGTGAAGTTCTGGTATTCCGCCGTAGGGATCTTATGGCGGGCCAGGAAATCTTTGGTAAACGCTTTTGAGCCTTCCAGTTGGGCCGCACCTGCGGTTGGGCCGAAGATTTTCAGCCCGGCGGCGCGGAAGGTATCGACCACGCCTTTCACCAGCGGCGCTTCCGGGCCGACGATGGTCAGATCAATCTTTTCGTTTTGTGCGAAATCCAACAGCGCCGGGATATCGGTCACGCCAATAGCAACGTTTTGCAGCGCGGGTTCCAGCGCAGTGCCTGCATTACCCGGAGCAACAAAAACAGTCTCAACCAGCGGCGACTGGGCCGCTTTCCAGGCCAGCGCGTGCTCGCGCCCGCCGTTACCAATCACTAATACTTTCATCTATTGCTCCATTAATGGCGGAAGTGGCGCATGTCGGTGAAGAGCATCGCAATACCGTGCTCGTCGGCGGCGGCAATCACTTCGTCATCACGGATGGAACCGCCAGGCTGGATTACGCAGGTCACGCCCGCAGCGGCGGCGGCATCAATACCGTCGCGGAACGGGAAGAACGCGTCAGAAGCCATCGAGGAACCTTTCACTTCCAGGCCTTCATCAGCAGCTTTAATACCGGCGATTTTCGCGGAGTACACGCGGCTCATCTGGCCCGCGCCAATACCGATGGTCATATTGTTTTTGGCATAGACGATAGCATTGGATTTCACGAACTTCGCCACTTTCCAGCAGAACAGCGCATCGCGCAGTTCCTGTTCGGTCGGCTGACGTTGGGTGACGACGCGCAGTTCTTCCGCACCGACCATCCCCAGGTCACGATCCTGAACCAGCAGACCGCCGTTCACGCGTTTGAAATCAAGACCCGGAACACGCTCGCCCCACTGACCGCAGGTCAGAACGCGTACGTTCTGCTTGGCGGCGGTGATTTTCAGGGCTTCTTCGCTGGCGGAAGGCGCAATAATCACTTCGACAAACTGACGAGAAATGATGGCCTGTGCGGTTTCCGCATCTAGCTCGCGGTTAAAGGCAATGATGCCGCCGAATGCGGAGGTTGGGTCGGTTTTGTACGCGCGATCGTAAGCATCAAGAATGGAATTGCCGATAGCTACACCGCAAGGGTTGGCGTGCTTCACAATCACACATGCCGGCTCGGCGAACTCTTTCACGCACTCCAGCGCCGCATCGGTATCGGCGATGTTGTTATAAGAGAGGGCTTTACCCTGAACCTGGGTTGCGGTAGCAACGGAGGCTTCTTTCACATTCTCTTCTATATAGAAGGCAGCCTGCTGGTGGCTGTTCTCGCCGTAACGCATATCCTGCTTCTTAATGAAGTTCAGGTTCAGCGTGCGTGGGAAGCGACCGGCGGCTTCTTTGCTTTCACCGTGGTACGCCGGAACCATGCTGCCGAAGTAGTTGGCAATCATGCTGTCGTAGGCGGCAGTGTGTTCGAAGGCTTTGATGGCGAGGTCGAAACGGGTTGCAAGCGTCAGCGATCCTTCGTTGTCATCCATCTCTTTAATAATGGCGTCGTAGTCGCTGCTCTTCACCACGATTGCGACATCTTTATGGTTCTTAGCGGCGGAGCGCACCATGGTCGGGCCGCCGATATCGATGTTCTCAACCGCATCTTCCAGCGAGCAACCTTCACGGGCCACGGTCTGGGCGAACGGATACAGGTTAACAACCACCATATCGATAGGCTGGATCTGATGTTCTTCCATAATGGCATCGTCCTGGCCGCGACGGCCCAGAATGCCACCATGTACTTTCGGATGCAGGGTCTTCACGCGTCCATCCATCATCTCCGGGAAACCGGTGTAATCGGAAACTTCGGTTACCGGCAGACCTTTTTCTGCTAACAGACGGGCAGTGCCCCCTGTAGACAGCAGCTCCACACCGCGTGCGGAAAGTGCCTGGGCGAATTCGACGATACCGGCTTTGTCAGAAACACTGAGCAGAGCGCGGCGGACTGGACGACGTTGTTGCATGGTAAATCCCCTGGATTTGACTATTACAGAGAGCGTTAGCTGAATTTTTCGCGAAAAACTCAGCTAACGCCCCTAACGGGGCATCCTTATTTTTCGCCCGCATTGTAACGAAAACGTTTGCGCAACGCTCGCGAATTTTTCTCTTTCAATGGTGATCACAATTTTGACAGTGGTTACCGTGGGAAAAATACAGAAATTACATTGATGATTGTGGATAACTCTGTGCGTAAAAAGGTATAAAGCGGGGTTTTGCTGGGGAATGCAGCAGTCAGTCATTTTTCTGCAATTTTTCTATTGCGGCCTGCGGAGAACTCCCTATAATGCGCCTCCATCGACACGGCGGATGTGAATCACTTCACACAAACAGCCGGTTCGGTTGAAGAGAAAAATCCTGAAATTCAGGGTTGACTCTGAAAGAGGAAAGCGTAATATACGCCACCTCGCGACAGTGCGCTAAAGCGCGTCGCAACTGCTCTTTAACAATTTATCAGACAATCTGTGTGGGCACTCG
>NZ_JBJQLJ010000038.1:0-26400 GCF_046486385.1 Escherichia sp. WS33
GCGTAGAGATGGTAATGCCGGGCGACAACATCAAAATGGTTGTTACCCTGATCCACCCGATCGCGATGGACGACGGTCTGCGTTTCGCAATCCGTGAAGGCGGCCGTACCGTTGGCGCGGGCGTTGTTGCTAAAGTTCTGGGCTAATTACACGTTAATTAGTTTTGAATTGAAAAGGGCGCTTCGGCGCCCTTTTTGCTGCCCGTAATTTGAGCTCGAAATATTTAGTCGTAATTTTGCTCGCTGAACTATGGCGCAAATAAAACTGTGCTATTGTAATCATAACCATTCTCATTTACACTTTGCGCAGAATTTGAACGGGAGCAATCATGTACGTTTGTTTGTGTAATGGTGTAAGTGACAAAAAAATTCGCCAGGCAGTCCGTCAGTTTCATCCGCAATCTTTCCAACAATTGCGTAAGTTTATTCCTGTGGGAAATCAATGCGGTAAGTGCATTCGCGCCGCGCGCGAAGTGATGCAGGACGAGTTGATGCAGATGCCAGAATTTAAAGAGATTGCCTGAAGACCACGCTTATTTTTTGACATCCCGCTAGCCCCATCTACGCTCTAATAGTGGAAGCGGAGGGACTATAAAATGAAAGGTGATGTTAAAATCATAAATTATCTCAATAAACTATTGGGAAATGAGCTTGTCGCAATCAATCAGTATTTTCTCCATGCCCGGATGTTTAAAAACTGGGGCCTGATGCGTCTCAATGACGTCGAATACCATGAATCCATCGATGAGATGAAACACGCTGATAAATATATCGAGCGTATTTTGTTTTTAGAAGGAATCCCCAACTTACAGGATTTAGGCAAACTGGGGATTGGTGAAGATGTCGAGGAGATGCTGCAATCCGACCTGCGATTAGAACTGGAAGGCGCGAAGGATCTCCGTGAGGCTATCGCGTATGCCGACAGCGTTCATGACTATGTTAGCCGTGATATGATGATCGAGATCCTTGCCGATGAAGAAGGTCATATTGACTGGCTCGAAACTGAGCTGGATCTCATCGGTAAAATCGGTTTACAAAATTACCTGCAATCACAAATAAAAGTTAAAGATTAACGGCCTGCCAGCAAACTATCCCAACCTACAACGAAACCCGCAGCCGCCAGAAATGGCCCAAACGGCAGCGGGTTTTTTAATGACTCTTTTCCTCTCATGAGCAGACCAACAACTACGGCTCCGCAAGCGAATGAGGCAGCAAGGAAAACCAGTCGTGGCAAGAAGGTCCAGGTATGCCAGGCACCAAGGGCGGCGAGAAACTTCACATCACCATAGCCTAATCCTTCTTTATGACGCAGTATGCGATACCCCCAGTAAATGACAGCGAATGTGCCGTAACCAATAATCGCCCCCCATAACGCATCGGCTAAACCGTCAGGATTACAAACCTGAGAGAACAAAAGACCTGACCAGAGTAACGGGCAGGTAAATCTGTCAGGTAACAAGCCATGCTTTGCATCCCATAAAAAAAGTAGGACAGATAAACAAGCGTACAAAATCAGAAAGGGAAGGGTAGCGTCCATAAAACATCCTCTGTAATTGGAGTATCACCATCGAATAACTCCGGATGCTCAGCAACAGAGAAATCGCTGATTTGTTAACCTGGTTCCGGTGAAAAACGCTATCTTCACAACCTTACAAATTTCGTGGAATACAGCTCGCAATCTGCGCGTTGCGATTAATTTCTACCCGATGCTTGCGTCAGGCTCAGATTTGCGTATAATGCGCGGGCTTGTCGTAGTTGACAGCAGGTTCAATCTGAACCTCAGTTAGCCGAATTTGGCTACCTAACAATGCTCCCAATCGGGGAGCTACGTAAGAACGGTTACACTCTCCCATCAATCGTAATGGGTCTGAGGAGTAATCATTTTCGTTTATAAAATAATTGGAGCTCTGGTCTCATGCAGAACCAAAGAATCCGTATCCGCCTGAAAGCGTTTGATCATCGTCTGATCGATCAAGCAACCGCGGAAATCGTCGAGACTGCCAAGCGCACTGGTGCGCAGGTCCGTGGTCCGATCCCGCTGCCGACACGCAAAGAGCGCTTCACTGTTCTGATCTCCCCGCACGTCAACAAAGACGCGCGCGATCAGTACGAAATCCGTACTCACTTGCGTCTGGTTGACATCGTTGAGCCAACCGAGAAAACCGTTGATGCTCTGATGCGTCTGGATCTGGCTGCCGGTGTAGACGTGCAGATCAGCCTGGGTTAATCAGGTCATTGAGCGATTGAGAGGTTGAAACAATGATTGGTTTAGTCGGTAAAAAAGTGGGTATGACCCGTATCTTCACAGAAGACGGCGTTTCTATCCCAGTAACCGTAATCGAAGTTGAAGCAAACCGCGTTACTCAGGTTAAAGACCTGGCTAACGATGGCTACCGTGCTATTCAGGTGACCACCGGTGCTAAAAAAGCTAACCGTGTGACCAAGCCTGAAGCTGGCCACTTCGCTAAAGCTGGCGTAGAAGCTGGCCGTGGTCTGTGGGAATTCCGCCTGGCTGAAGGCGAAGAGTTCACTGTAGGTCAGAGCATTAGCGTTGAACTGTTTGCTGACGTTAAAAAAGTTGACGTAACTGGCACCTCTAAAGGTAAAGGTTTCGCAGGTACCGTTAAGCGCTGGAACTTCCGTACCCAGGACGCTACTCACGGTAACTCCTTGTCTCACCGCGTTCCGGGTTCTATCGGTCAGAACCAGACTCCGGGCAAAGTGTTCAAAGGCAAGAAAATGGCAGGTCAGATGGGTAACGAACGTGTAACCGTTCAGAGCCTTGACGTAGTACGCGTTGACGCTGAGCGCAACCTGCTGCTGGTTAAAGGTGCTGTCCCGGGTGCAACCGGTAGCGACCTGATCGTTAAACCAGCTGTGAAGGCGTAAGGAGATAGCAATGGAATTAGTATTGAAAGACGCGCAGAGCGCGCTGACTGTTTCCGAAACTACCTTCGGTCGTGATTTCAACGAAGCGCTGGTTCACCAGGTTGTTGTTGCTTATGCAGCTGGTGCTCGTCAGGGTACTCGTGCTCAGAAGACTCGTGCTGAAGTAACTGGTTCCGGTAAAAAACCGTGGCGCCAGAAAGGCACCGGCCGTGCGCGTTCTGGTTCTATCAAGAGCCCGATCTGGCGTTCTGGTGGCGTGACCTTTGCTGCTCGTCCGCAGGACCACAGTCAAAAAGTTAACAAGAAGATGTACCGCGGCGCGCTGAAAAGCATCCTGTCCGAACTGGTACGTCAGGATCGTCTGATCGTTGTCGAGAAGTTCTCTGTAGAAGCGCCGAAAACTAAGCTGCTGGCACAGAAACTGAAAGACATGGCTCTGGAAGATGTGCTGATCATCACCGGTGAGCTGGACGAAAACCTGTTCCTGGCTGCGCGCAACCTGCACAAGGTTGACGTACGCGATGCAACTGGTATCGACCCGGTTAGCCTGATCGCCTTCGACAAAGTCGTAATGACTGCTGATGCTGTTAAGCAAGTTGAGGAGATGCTGGCATGATTCGTGAAGAACGTCTGCTGAAGGTGCTGCGTGCACCGCACGTTTCTGAAAAAGCGTCTACTGCGATGGAAAAATCCAACACCATCGTACTCAAAGTTGCTAAAGACGCGACCAAAGCAGAAATCAAAGCTGCTGTGCAGAAACTGTTTGAAGTCGAAGTCGAAGTCGTTAACACCCTGGTAGTTAAAGGGAAAGTTAAACGTCACGGACAGCGTATCGGTCGTCGTAGCGACTGGAAAAAAGCTTACGTCACCCTGAAAGAAGGCCAGAATCTGGACTTCGTTGGCGGCGCTGAGTAAGTCGGAGGAGTAATACAATGGCAGTTGTTAAATGTAAACCGACATCTCCGGGTCGTCGCCACGTAGTTAAAGTGGTTAACCCTGAGCTGCACAAGGGCAAACCTTTTGCTCCGTTGCTGGAAAAAAACAGCAAATCCGGTGGTCGTAACAACAATGGCCGTATCACCACTCGTCATATCGGTGGTGGCCACAAGCAGGCTTACCGTATTGTTGACTTCAAACGCAACAAAGACGGTATCCCGGCAGTTGTTGAACGTCTTGAGTACGATCCGAACCGTTCCGCGAACATCGCGCTGGTTCTGTACAAAGACGGTGAACGCCGTTACATCCTGGCCCCTAAAGGCCTGAAAGCTGGCGACCAGATTCAGTCTGGCGTTGATGCTGCAATCAAACCAGGTAACACCCTGCCGATGCGCAACATCCCGGTTGGTTCTACTGTTCATAACGTAGAAATGAAACCAGGTAAAGGCGGTCAGCTGGCACGTTCCGCTGGTACTTACGTTCAGATCGTTGCTCGTGATGGTGCTTATGTCACCCTGCGTCTGCGTTCTGGTGAAATGCGTAAAGTAGAAGCAGACTGCCGTGCAACTCTGGGCGAAGTTGGCAATGCTGAGCATATGCTGCGCGTTCTGGGTAAAGCAGGTGCTGCACGCTGGCGTGGTGTTCGTCCGACCGTTCGCGGTACCGCGATGAACCCGGTAGACCACCCACATGGTGGTGGTGAAGGTCGTAACTTTGGTAAGCACCCGGTAACTCCGTGGGGCGTTCAGACCAAAGGTAAGAAGACCCGCAGCAACAAGCGTACTGATAAATTCATCGTACGTCGCCGTAGCAAATAATTTTAGAGGATAAGCCATGCCACGTTCTCTCAAGAAAGGTCCTTTTATTGACCTGCACTTGCTGAAGAAGGTAGAGAAAGCGGTGGAAAGCGGAGACAAGAAGCCCCTGCGCACTTGGTCCCGTCGTTCAACGATCTTTCCTAACATGATCGGTTTGACCATCGCTGTCCATAATGGTCGTCAGCACGTTCCGGTATTTGTAACCGACGAAATGGTCGGTCACAAACTGGGTGAATTCGCACCGACTCGTACTTATCGCGGCCACGCTGCTGATAAAAAAGCGAAGAAGAAATAAGGTAGGAGGAAGAGATGGAAACTATCGCTAAACATCGCCATGCTCGTTCTTCTGCTCAGAAGGTTCGCCTTGTTGCTGACCTGATTCGCGGTAAGAAAGTGTCGCAGGCTCTGGATATTTTGACCTACACCAACAAGAAAGCGGCTGTACTGGTCAAGAAAGTTCTGGAATCTGCCATTGCTAACGCTGAACACAACGATGGCGCTGACATTGACGATCTGAAAGTTACGAAAATTTTCGTAGACGAAGGCCCGAGCATGAAGCGCATTATGCCGCGTGCAAAAGGTCGTGCAGATCGCATCCTGAAGCGCACCAGCCACATCACTGTGGTTGTGTCCGATCGCTGAGACTCTGGAGACTAGCAATGGGTCAGAAAGTACATCCTAATGGTATTCGCCTGGGTATTGTAAAACCATGGAACTCTACCTGGTTTGCGAACACCAAAGAATTCGCTGACAACCTGGACAGCGATTTTAAAGTACGTCAGTACCTGACTAAGGAACTGGCTAAAGCGTCCGTATCTCGTATCGTTATCGAGCGTCCGGCTAAGAGCATCCGTGTAACCATTCACACTGCTCGCCCGGGTATCGTTATCGGTAAAAAAGGTGAAGACGTAGAAAAACTGCGTAAGGTCGTAGCGGACATCGCTGGCGTTCCTGCACAGATCAACATCGCCGAAGTTCGTAAGCCTGAACTGGACGCAAAACTGGTTGCTGACAGCATCACTTCTCAGCTGGAACGTCGCGTTATGTTCCGTCGTGCTATGAAGCGTGCTGTACAGAACGCAATGCGTCTGGGCGCTAAAGGTATTAAAGTTGAAGTTAGCGGCCGTCTGGGCGGCGCGGAAATCGCACGTACCGAATGGTACCGCGAAGGTCGCGTACCGCTGCACACTCTGCGTGCTGACATCGACTACAACACCTCTGAAGCGCACACCACTTACGGTGTAATCGGCGTTAAAGTGTGGATCTTCAAAGGCGAGATCCTGGGTGGTATGGCTGCTGTTGAACAACCGGAAAAACCGGCTGCTCAGCCTAAAAAGCAGCAGCGTAAAGGCCGTAAATAAGGAGCGTCGCTGATGTTACAACCAAAGCGTACAAAATTCCGTAAAATGCACAAAGGCCGTAACCGCGGTCTGGCGCAGGGTACGGATGTTAGCTTCGGCAGCTTCGGTCTGAAAGCTGTTGGCCGTGGTCGTCTGACTGCCCGTCAGATCGAAGCAGCACGTCGTGCTATGACCCGTGCAGTTAAGCGTCAAGGTAAGATCTGGATCCGTGTGTTCCCGGACAAACCGATCACTGAAAAGCCGCTGGCAGTGCGTATGGGTAAAGGTAAAGGTAACGTGGAGTATTGGGTTGCCTTGATTCAGCCGGGTAAAGTCCTGTATGAAATGGACGGTGTTCCGGAAGAGCTGGCCCGTGAAGCATTCAAGCTGGCAGCAGCGAAACTGCCGATTAAAACCACCTTTGTAACTAAGACGGTGATGTAATGAAAGCAAAAGAGCTGCGTGAGAAGAGCGTTGAAGAGCTGAACACCGAGCTGCTGAACCTGCTGCGTGAGCAGTTCAACCTGCGTATGCAGGCTGCAAGTGGCCAGCTGCAACAGTCTCACCTGTTGAAGCAAGTGCGTCGCGATGTCGCACGCGTTAAGACTTTACTGAACGAGAAGGCGGGTGCGTAATGACCGATAAAATCCGTACTCTGCAAGGTCGCGTTGTTAGCGACAAAATGGAGAAATCCATTGTTGTTGCTATCGAACGTTTTGTGAAACACCCGATCTACGGTAAATTCATCAAGCGTACGACCAAACTGCACGTACATGACGAGAACAACGAATGCGGTATCGGTGACGTGGTTGAAATCCGCGAATGCCGTCCGCTGTCCAAGACTAAATCCTGGACGCTGGTTCGCGTTGTAGAGAAAGCGGTTCTGTAATACAGTACACTCTCTCGATACGAATAAACGGCTCAGAAATGAGCCGTTTATTTTTTCTACCCATATCCTTGAAGCGGTGTTATAATGCCGCGCCCTCGATATGGGGATTTTTAACGACCTGATTTTCGGGTCTCAGTAGTAGTTGACATTAGCGGAGCACTAAAATGATCCAAGAACAGACTATGCTGAACGTCGCCGACAACTCCGGTGCACGTCGCGTAATGTGTATCAAGGTTCTGGGTGGCTCGCACCGTCGCTACGCAGGCGTAGGCGACATCATCAAGATCACCATCAAAGAAGCAATTCCGCGTGGTAAGGTCAAAAAAGGTGATGTGCTGAAGGCGGTAGTGGTGCGCACCAAGAAGGGTGTTCGTCGCCCGGACGGTTCTGTCATTCGCTTCGATGGTAATGCTTGTGTTCTTCTGAACAACAACAGCGAGCAGCCTATCGGTACGCGTATTTTTGGGCCGGTAACTCGTGAGCTTCGTAGTGAGAAGTTCATGAAAATTATCTCTCTGGCACCAGAAGTACTCTAAGGAGCGAATCATGGCAGCGAAAATCCGTCGTGATGACGAAGTTATCGTGTTAACCGGTAAAGATAAAGGTAAACGCGGTAAAGTTAAGAATGTCCTGTCTTCCGGCAAGGTCATTGTTGAAGGTATCAACCTGGTTAAGAAACATCAGAAGCCGGTTCCGGCCCTGAACCAACCGGGTGGCATCGTTGAAAAAGAAGCCGCTATTCAGGTTTCCAACGTAGCAATCTTCAATGCGGCAACCGGCAAGGCTGACCGTGTAGGCTTTAGATTCGAAGACGGCAAAAAAGTCCGTTTCTTCAAGTCTAACAGCGAAACTATCAAGTAATTTGGAGTAGTACGATGGCGAAACTGCATGATTACTACAAAGACGAAGTAGTTAAAAAACTCATGACTGAGTTTAACTACAATTCTGTCATGCAAGTCCCTCGGGTCGAGAAGATCACCCTGAACATGGGTGTTGGTGAAGCGATCGCTGACAAAAAACTGCTGGATAACGCAGCAGCAGACCTGGCAGCAATCTCCGGTCAAAAACCGCTGATCACCAAAGCACGCAAATCTGTTGCAGGCTTCAAAATCCGTCAGGGCTATCCGATCGGCTGTAAAGTAACTCTGCGTGGCGAACGCATGTGGGAGTTCTTTGAGCGCCTGATCACTATTGCTGTACCTCGTATCCGTGACTTCCGTGGCCTGTCCGCTAAGTCTTTCGACGGTCGTGGTAACTACAGCATGGGTGTCCGTGAGCAGATCATCTTCCCAGAAATCGACTACGATAAAGTCGACCGCGTTCGTGGTTTGGATATTACCATTACCACTACTGCGAAATCTGACGAAGAAGGCCGCGCTCTGCTGGCTGCCTTTGACTTCCCGTTCCGCAAGTAAGGTAGGGTTACTAAATGGCTAAGCAATCAATGAAAGCACGCGAAGTAAAACGCGTAGCTTTAGCTGATAAATACTTCGCGAAACGCGCTGAACTGAAAGCGATCATCTCTGATGTGAACGCTTCCGACGAAGATCGTTGGAACGCTGTTCTCAAGCTGCAGACTCTGCCGCGTGATTCCAGCCCGTCTCGTCAGCGTAACCGCTGCCGTCAAACAGGTCGTCCGCATGGTTTCCTGCGGAAGTT
The DNA here is from genome assembly GCF_046486385.1 of Escherichia sp. WS33. Lineage (NCBI taxonomy): Bacteria > Pseudomonadati > Pseudomonadota > Gammaproteobacteria > Enterobacterales > Enterobacteriaceae > Escherichia > Escherichia sp. WS33. The sequence goes on from NZ_JBJQLJ010000038.1 coordinate 8,531, forward strand.
CGGGTTGAGCCGTATTAAGGTCCGTGAAGCCGCTATGCGCGGTGAAATCCCGGGTCTGAAAAAGGCTAGCTGGTAATTGTCACCAATTGAATCACGGGAGTAAAGACAGATGAGCATGCAAGATCCGATCGCGGATATGCTGACCCGTATCCGTAACGGTCAGGCCGCGAACAAAGCTGCGGTCACCATGCCTTCCTCCAAGCTGAAAGTGGCAATCGCCAACGTGCTGAAGGAAGAAGGTTTTATTGAAGATTTTAAAGTTGAAGGCGACACCAAGCCTGAACTGGAACTTACTCTGAAGTATTTCCAGGGCAAAGCTGTTGTAGAAAGCATTCAGCGTGTCAGCCGCCCAGGTCTGCGCATCTATAAACGTAAAGATGAGCTGCCGAAAGTTATGGCGGGTCTGGGTATCGCAGTTGTTTCTACCTCTAAAGGTGTTATGACTGATCGTGCAGCGCGCCAGGCTGGTCTTGGTGGCGAAATTATCTGCTACGTAGCCTAATCGGAGGAAAAAATGTCTCGTGTTGCTAAAGCACCGGTCGTTGTTCCTGCCGGCGTTGACGTAAAAATCAACGGTCAGGTTATTACGATCAAAGGTAAAAACGGCGAGCTGACTCGTACTCTCAACGATGCTGTTGAAGTTAAACATGCAGATAATACCCTGACCTTCGGTCCGCGTGATGGTTACGCAGACGGTTGGGCACAGGCTGGTACCGCGCGTGCCCTGCTGAACTCAATGGTTATCGGTGTTACCGAAGGCTTCACTAAGAAGCTGCAGCTGGTTGGTGTAGGTTACCGTGCAGCGGTTAAAGGTAATGTGATTAACCTGTCTCTGGGTTTCTCTCATCCTGTTGACCATCAGCTGCCTGCGGGTATCACTGCTGAATGTCCGACTCAGACTGAAATCGTGCTGAAAGGCGCTGATAAGCAGGTGATCGGCCAGGTTGCAGCGGATCTGCGCGCCTACCGTCGTCCTGAGCCTTATAAAGGCAAGGGTGTTCGTTACGCCGACGAAGTCGTGCGTACCAAAGAGGCTAAGAAGAAGTAAGGTAACACTATGGATAAGAAATCTGCTCGTATCCGTCGTGCGACCCGCGCACGCCGCAAGCTCCAGGAGCTGGGCGCAACTCGCCTGGTGGTACATCGTACCCCGCGTCACATTTACGCACAGGTAATTGCACCGAACGGTTCTGAAGTTCTGGTAGCTGCTTCTACTGTAGAAAAAGCTATCGCTGAACAACTGAAGTACACCGGTAACAAAGACGCGGCTGCAGCTGTGGGTAAAGCTGTCGCTGAACGCGCTCTGGAAAAAGGCATCAAAGATGTATCCTTTGACCGTTCCGGGTTCCAATATCATGGTCGTGTCCAGGCACTGGCAGATGCTGCCCGTGAAGCTGGCCTTCAGTTCTAAGGTAGAGGTGTAAGATGGCTCACATCGAAAAACAAGCTGGCGAACTGCAGGAAAAGCTGATCGCGGTAAACCGCGTATCTAAAACCGTTAAAGGTGGTCGTATTTTCTCCTTCACAGCTCTGACTGTAGTTGGCGATGGTAACGGTCGCGTTGGTTTTGGTTACGGTAAAGCGCGTGAAGTTCCAGCAGCGATCCAGAAAGCGATGGAAAAAGCCCGTCGCAATATGATTAACGTCGCGCTGAATAACGGCACTCTGCAACACCCTGTTAAAGGTGTTCACACGGGTTCTCGCGTATTCATGCAGCCGGCTTCCGAAGGTACCGGTATCATCGCCGGTGGTGCAATGCGCGCCGTTCTGGAAGTCGCTGGGGTTCATAACGTTCTGGCTAAAGCATATGGTTCCACCAACCCGATCAACGTGGTTCGTGCAACTATTGATGGCCTGGAAAATATGAATTCTCCAGAAATGGTCGCTGCCAAGCGTGGTAAATCCGTTGAAGAAATTCTGGGGAAATAAACCATGGCAAAGACTATTAAAATTACTCAAACCCGCAGTGCAATCGGTCGTCTGCCGAAACACAAGGCAACGCTGCTTGGCCTGGGTCTGCGTCGTATTGGTCACACCGTAGAGCGCGAGGATACTCCTGCTATTCGCGGTATGATCAACGCGGTTTCCTTCATGGTTAAAGTTGAGGAGTAAGAGATGCGTTTAAATACTCTGTCTCCGGCCGAAGGCTCCAAAAAGGCGGGTAAACGCCTGGGTCGTGGTATCGGTTCTGGCCTCGGTAAAACCGGTGGTCGTGGTCACAAAGGTCAGAAATCTCGTTCTGGCGGTGGCGTACGTCGCGGTTTCGAGGGTGGTCAGATGCCTCTGTACCGTCGTCTGCCGAAATTCGGCTTCACTTCTCGTAAAGCAGCGATTACAGCCGAAGTTCGTCTGTCTGACCTGGCTAAAGTAGAAGGCGGTGTTGTAGACCTGAACACGCTGAAAGCGGCTAACATTATCGGTATCCAGATCGAGTTCGCGAAAGTGATCCTGGCTGGCGAAGTAACGACTCCGGTAACTGTTCGTGGCCTGCGTGTTACTAAAGGCGCTCGTGCTGCTATCGAAGCTGCTGGCGGTAAAATCGAGGAATAAGTAGCAGATGGCTAAACAACCGGGATTAGATTTTCAAAGTGCCAAAGGTGGCTTAGGCGAGCTGAAACGCAGACTGCTGTTTGTTATCGGTGCGCTGATTGTGTTCCGTATTGGCTCTTTTATTCCGATCCCTGGTATTGATGCCGCTGTACTTGCCAAACTGCTTGAGCAACAGCGAGGCACCATCATTGAGATGTTTAACATGTTCTCTGGTGGTGCTCTCAGCCGTGCTTCTATCTTTGCTCTGGGGATCATGCCGTATATTTCGGCGTCGATCATTATCCAGCTGCTGACGGTGGTTCACCCAACGTTGGCAGAAATTAAGAAAGAAGGGGAGTCTGGTCGTCGTAAGATCAGCCAGTACACCCGTTACGGTACTCTGGTGCTGGCAATATTCCAGTCGATCGGTATTGCTACCGGTCTGCCGAATATGCCTGGTATGCAAGGCCTGGTGATTAACCCAGGCTTTGCATTCTACTTCACCGCTGTTGTAAGTCTGGTCACAGGAACGATGTTCCTGATGTGGTTGGGCGAACAGATTACTGAACGAGGTATCGGCAACGGTATTTCAATCATTATCTTCGCCGGTATTGTCGCGGGACTCCCGCCAGCCATTGCCCATACTATCGAGCAAGCGCGTCAAGGCGACCTGCACTTCCTCGTGTTGCTGTTGGTTGCAGTATTAGTATTTGCAGTGACGTTCTTTGTTGTATTTGTTGAGCGTGGTCAACGCCGCATTGTGGTAAACTACGCGAAACGTCAGCAAGGTCGTCGTGTCTATGCTGCACAGAGCACACATTTACCGCTGAAAGTGAATATGGCGGGGGTAATCCCGGCAATCTTCGCTTCCAGTATTATTCTGTTCCCGGCGACCATCGCGTCATGGTTCGGGGGCGGTACTGGTTGGAACTGGCTGACAACAATTTCGCTGTATTTGCAGCCTGGGCAACCGCTTTATGTGTTACTCTATGCGTCTGCAATCATCTTCTTCTGTTTCTTCTACACGGCGTTGGTTTTCAACCCGCGTGAAACAGCAGATAACCTGAAGAAGTCCGGTGCATTTGTACCAGGAATTCGTCCGGGAGAGCAAACGGCGAAGTATATCGATAAAGTAATGACCCGCCTGACCCTGGTTGGTGCGCTGTATATTACCTTTATCTGCCTGATCCCGGAGTTCATGCGTGATGCAATGAAAGTACCGTTCTACTTCGGTGGGACCTCACTGCTTATCGTTGTTGTCGTGATTATGGACTTTATGGCTCAAGTGCAAACTCTGATGATGTCCAGTCAGTATGAGTCTGCATTGAAGAAGGCGAACCTGAAAGGCTACGGCCGATAATTGGTCGCCCGAGAAGTTACGGAGAGTAAAAATGAAAGTTCGTGCTTCCGTCAAGAAATTATGCCGTAACTGCAAAATCGTTAAGCGTGATGGTGTCATCCGTGTGATTTGCAGTGCCGAGCCGAAGCATAAACAGCGCCAAGGCTGATTTTTTCGCATATTTTTCTTGCAAAGTTGGGTTGAGCTGGCTAGATTAGCCAGCCAATCTTTTGTATGTCTGTGCGTTTCCATTTGAGTATCCTGAAAACGGGCTTTTCAGCATGGAACGTACATATTAAATAGTAGGAGTGCATAGTGGCCCGTATAGCAGGCATTAACATTCCTGATCATAAGCATGCCGTAATCGCATTAACTTCGATTTATGGCGTCGGCAAGACCCGTTCTAAAGCCATCCTGGCTGCAGCGGGTATCGCTGAAGATGTTAAGATCAGTGAGCTGTCTGAAGGACAAATCGACACGCTGCGTGACGAAGTTGCCAAATTTGTCGTTGAAGGTGATCTGCGCCGTGAAATCAGCATGAGCATCAAGCGCCTGATGGATCTTGGTTGCTATCGCGGTTTGCGTCATCGTCGTGGTCTCCCGGTTCGCGGTCAGCGTACCAAGACCAACGCACGTACCCGTAAGGGTCCGCGCAAACCGATCAAGAAATAATCGGGGTGATTGAATAATGGCAAAGGCACCAATTCGTGCACGTAAACGTGTAAGAAAACAAGTCTCTGACGGCGTGGCTCATATCCATGCTTCTTTCAACAACACCATCGTGACTATCACTGATCGTCAGGGTAACGCGTTGGGTTGGGCAACAGCCGGTGGTTCCGGTTTCCGTGGTTCTCGCAAATCCACTCCGTTTGCAGCTCAGGTTGCAGCAGAGCGTTGCGCTGACGCCGTGAAAGAATACGGCATCAAGAATCTGGAAGTTATGGTTAAAGGTCCGGGTCCAGGCCGCGAATCTACTATTCGTGCTCTGAACGCCGCAGGTTTCCGCATCACTAATATTACTGATGTGACTCCGATCCCTCATAACGGTTGTCGTCCGCCGAAAAAACGTCGCGTATAACGCCTCGTTTTCCAGGTTTGTTGGAGAAAGAAAATGGCAAGATATTTGGGTCCTAAGCTCAAGCTGAGCCGTCGTGAGGGCACCGACTTATTCCTTAAGTCTGGCGTTCGCGCGATCGATACCAAGTGTAAAATTGAACAAGCTCCTGGCCAGCACGGTGCGCGTAAACCGCGTCTGTCTGACTATGGTGTGCAGTTGCGTGAAAAGCAAAAAGTTCGCCGTATCTATGGTGTGCTGGAGCGTCAGTTCCGTAACTACTACAAAGAAGCAGCACGTCTGAAAGGCAACACCGGTGAAAACCTGTTGGCTCTGCTGGAAGGTCGTCTGGACAACGTTGTATACCGTATGGGCTTCGGTGCCACTCGTGCAGAAGCACGTCAGCTGGTTAGCCATAAAGCAATTATGGTAAACGGTCGTGTTGTTAACATCGCTTCTTATCAGGTTAGTCCGAATGACGTTGTAAGCATTCGTGAGAAAGCGAAGAAGCAGTCTCGCGTGAAAGCCGCTCTGGAGCTGGCTGAGCAGCGTGAAAAGCCAACCTGGCTGGAAGTTGATGCTGGCAAGATGGAAGGTACGTTTAAGCGTAAGCCGGAGCGTTCTGATCTGTCTGCGGACATTAACGAACACCTGATCGTCGAGCTTTACTCCAAGTAAAGCTTAGTACCAAAGAGAGGACACAATGCAGGGTTCTGTGACAGAGTTTCTAAAACCGCGCCTGGTTGATATCGAGCAAGTGAGTTCGACGCACGCCAAGGTGACCCTTGAGCCTTTAGAGCGTGGCTTTGGCCATACTCTGGGTAACGCACTGCGCCGTATTCTGCTCTCATCGATGCCGGGTTGCGCGGTGACCGAGGTTGAGATTGATGGTGTACTACATGAGTACAGCACCAAAGAAGGCGTTCAGGAAGATATCCTGGAAATCCTGCTCAACCTGAAAGGGCTGGCGGTGAGAGTTCAGGGCAAAGATGAAGTTATTCTTACCTTGAATAAATCTGGCATTGGCCCTGTGACTGCAGCCGATATCACCCACGACGGTGATGTCGAAATCGTCAAGCCGCAGCACGTGATCTGCCACCTGACCGATGAGAACGCGTCTATTAGCATGCGTATCAAAGTTCAGCGCGGTCGTGGTTATGTGCCGGCTTCTACCCGAATTCATTCGGAAGAAGATGAGCGCCCAATCGGCCGTCTGCTGGTCGACGCATGCTACAGCCCTGTGGAGCGTATTGCCTACAATGTTGAAGCAGCGCGTGTAGAACAGCGTACCGACCTGGACAAGCTGGTCATCGAAATGGAAACCAACGGCACAATCGATCCTGAAGAGGCGATTCGTCGTGCGGCAACCATTCTGGCTGAACAACTGGAAGCTTTCGTTGACTTACGTGATGTACGTCAGCCTGAAGTGAAAGAAGAGAAACCAGAGTTCGATCCGATCCTGCTGCGCCCTGTTGACGATCTGGAATTGACTGTCCGCTCTGCTAACTGCCTTAAAGCAGAAGCTATCCACTATATCGGTGATCTGGTACAGCGTACCGAGGTTGAGCTCCTTAAAACGCCTAACCTTGGTAAAAAATCTCTTACTGAGATTAAAGACGTGCTGGCTTCCCGTGGACTGTCTCTGGGCATGCGCCTGGAAAACTGGCCACCGGCAAGCATCGCTGACGAGTAACCGGATCACAGGTTAAGGTTTTACTGAGAAGGATAAGGTCATGCGCCATCGTAAGAGTGGTCGTCAACTGAACCGCAACAGCAGCCATCGCCAGGCTATGTTCCGCAATATGGCAGGTTCACTGGTTCGTCATGAAATCATCAAGACGACTCTGCCTAAAGCGAAAGAGCTGCGCCGCGTAGTTGAGCCGCTGATTACTCTTGCCAAGACTGATAGCGTTGCTAATCGTCGTCTGGCATTCGCCCGTACTCGTGATAACGAGATCGTGGCAAAACTGTTTAACGAACTGGGCCCGCGTTTCGCGAGCCGTGCCGGTGGTTACACTCGTATTCTGAAGTGTGGCTTCCGTGCAGGCGACAACGCGCCGATGGCTTACATCGAGCTGGTTGATCGTTCAGAGAAAGCAGAAGCTGCTGCAGAGTAATCTGAAGCAACGTAAAAAAACCCGCCCCGGCGGGTTTTTTTATACCCGTAGCATCCCCACTTATCTACAATAGCTGTACTCTTTTTGTTCATCCCCTGGAGTATATATGTGGTTACTTGACCAGTGGGCAGAGCGTCATATAGCAGAAGCGCAAGCGAAAGGTGAGTTTGATAACCTGGCAGGTAGCGGCGAACCATTGATACTGGATGATGATTCTCACGTGCCACCGGAATTACGTGCGGGGTATCGCTTGTTGAAGAATGGCGGTTGCTTACCGCCAGAACTTGAGCAACGGAGGGAAGCAATTCAGCTTCTGGATATTCTCAAAGGTATCCGTCACGATGATCCGCAATATCAAGAGGTTAGCCGTCGATTGTCATTACTGGAATTGAAGCTGCGACAAGCTGGACTGAGTACCGATTTTTTACGCGGCGATTATGCTGACAAGTTGTTGAATAAAATCAACGATAACTAGTGGAGTATGTATGTATCGCATTGGTGAGCTGGCAAAAATGGCGGAAGTAACACCCGACACGATTCGTTATTACGAAAAACAGCAGATGATGGAGCATGAAGTGCGTACTGAAGGTGGGTTTCGCCTGTATACCGAAAGCGATCTCCAGCGATTGAAATTTATCCGCCATGCCAGACAACTAGGTTTCAGTCTGGAGTCGATCCGCGAGTTGCTGTCGATCCGTATCGATCCTGAACACCATACCTGTCAGGAGTCAAAAGGCATTGTGCAGGAAAGATTGCAGGAAGTCGAAGCACGGATAGCCGAGTTGCAGAGTATGCAGCGTTCCTTGCAACGCCTTAACGATGCCTGTTGTGGGACCGCCCATAGCAGTGTTTATTGTTCGATTCTTGAAGCTCTTGAACAAGGGGCGAGTGGCGTTAAGAGTGGCTGTTGATTTTTTGCACTGGCAGGATTACACTCGCGCCGTAAAATAACCAATTGGAGTTTTTATGAGCCGATATCAGCATACTAAAGGGCAGATAAAGGATAATGCGATAGAAGCATTACTACATGATCCCTTATTCCGACAGCGCGTAGAGAAAAATAAGAAGGGGAAAGGCAGTTACATGCGAAAAGGAAAACATGGCAATCGGGGGAACTGGGAGGCCAGTGGCAAGAAAGTAAATCACTTTTTTACCACTGGTCTTCTGCTTTCAGGCGCTTGTTAAGAGCGGTTATTCTGCTCTTTCAGCAAATCACGAATTTCTGCCAGTAATACTTCTTCTTTAGTTGGTGCAGGTGCGGCAGCTGGTTCTTCTTTTTTCCGATTCAGTTTGTTGATTAGCTTAATCGCCATAAAGATGGCAAAGGCCACAATCAGAAAATCAAAGACGTTTTGAATGAAGACACCGTAATGCATCACAACAGCAGGGATATCCCCCTGCGCATCGCGTAGCGTGACAGCAAACTGTTTAAAGTCGATCCCGCCAATTAATAAGCCCAGAGGTGGCATGATGATATCGGCAACCAGTGAAGATACAATCTTCCCGAATGCCGCACCGATAATGACACCCACCGCCAAATCCACCACGTTCCCGCGCATCGCAAATTCGCGAAATTCTTTAATAATGCTCATGTTATTCTCCCTATGAAGCCGACAACCATAAGTCTAACAAATGTTAAGCCATTTTCCTGCCAGGAATGAATTTAATTAATCCTTGATAATCAAAGGGAAATAATAAGGCGTCATTAGACGCCTTATTAATTACAAGAAGAAAGGGCTTGGCTGGAAGAGTCTTTCGACGTCGGTAATAAACTTTTTATCTGTGAGGAACATAATTACGTGATCGCCTTGCTCAATGCGCAGATTGTCATTGGCAATCATCACGTCGTTTCCACGTACCACCGCTCCAATAATCGTTCCTGGCGGTAGCTTGATTTCGTCAATGACTCTGCCGACAACGCGTGAGGTGCTTTCATCACCGTGAGCAACGGCTTCAATAGCTTCTGCTACGCCGCGGCGCAATGAGGAAACACCAACAATATCTGCTTTTCGCACATGGCTAAGCAACGCAGAAATAGTTGCTTGTTGTGGTGAAATCGCAATATCGATCACGCTCCCCTGAACCAGATCCACATAAGCGCGACGCTGGATCAATACCATCACCTTTTTCGCACCCATACGTTTGGCAAGCATGGCGGACATGATATTGGCCTCGTCATCGTTGGTGACGGCAATAAACAGATCAACTTGATCGATATGTTCTTCGGCCAGCAGTTCTTGATCCGACGCATCACCAAAAAAGACGATCGTATTCTGCAACTTTTCCGCCAGTTCGGCAGCGCGCTGCTGATTACGTTCGATGAGTTTAACGCTGTAATCTTTTTCCAGACGACGCGCCAGCCCTGCACCGATATTACCGCCACCAACCAGCATGATCCGCTTATACGGTTTTTCCAGTCGCTGTAATTCACTCATCACCGCGCGGATATGCTGTGAAGCGGCAATAAAGAACACTTCATCACCAGCTTCCACAATGGTCGAACCTTGTGGACGAATGGGGCGATCGTGGCGGAAAATTGCTGCCACACGAGTATCGATATGTGGCATATGTTCGCGCATGGTCGAAAGTGCGTTACCAATCAGCGGGCCGCCATAATAGGCTTTAACCACAGCGAGGCTGACTTTACCCTCAGCGAAGTTCACCACCTGCAATGCGCCGGGATACTCAATCAGTCGGTAAATATTATCGATAACCAACTGCTCTGGTGCGATCAGATGATCAATCGGTACAGCATCTGAATGAAATAGCTTATCGGCATCGCGCACGTAGTCTGGTGAGCGGATGCGAGCGATGCGATTAGGGGTGTTGAAAAGTGAGTAGGCTACCTGGCAGGCAACCATATTGGTTTCATCTGAACTGGTTACAGCAACCAGCATATCGGCGTCGTCGGCACCTGCCTCCCGCAATACGCGTGGATGAGAGCCATGCCCCTGCACGACTCGCAGGTCAAATTTATCCTGCAAGGTCCGCAGACGCTCACCGTTGGTATCGACAACAGTGATATCGTTGTTCTCGCCAACCAGGTTTTCCGCCAGTGTGCCGCCAACCTGGCCGGCACCCAGAATGATAATTTTCATCAGTCGCGACCCGTTATCTCATCACTTTTTGATTAGCTTAGCGTAAAAGAAGCCGTCGCCCTCTTCGGCACCAGGCAGATTTTGTTTACCCGGTTGCTCTGGTGTTCCTGTTTCGCAAAGTTCGGCATCAGCGGTACGTTGCAAAAAGGCTTTAATCTGCAGGCTATTCTCTTCCGGTAACACCGAACAGGTGGCATAGACCAGGGTTCCACCGGATTTTAAATGCGGCCAAATGGCGTCGAGAATTTCAGACTGCAATTGCGCGAGTTCCGGGATATCGCGATCGCGACGTAACCATTTAATATCCGGATGGCGACGAATCACACCGGTTGCTGAACAAGGCGCATCTAATAAAATGCGATCAAACTGTTGCTCGCCACACCATTGGGAAGGGTAGCGGCCATCACCTTGTTTCACGGTCGCTTTCATACCAAGGCGTTTTAAATTGTCGTAAACGCGAGAGAGGCGCTGTTCGTCAATATCAACCGCAACAACCTGCGCTTCTGGTGCCACCTCAAGGATATGCGTTGTTTTACCGCCGGGGGCGGCACAAAGATCCAGAATGTGTTCACCGTTTTGTGGCGCAAGCCAGGTCATGCAACCTTGTGCTGATGCATCCTGAACGGTAACCCATCCGTCTTCAAAACCAGGTAGCGCATGAACAGGTGCAGGTGTTTCCAGCCGTACAGCATCAGGGTAATCCGCATGCGGGAAACCTTTCATTCCTGCTTCATCCAACAATGCAAGCCAGCTGTCGCGGGAATGATGCGTACGATTAACGCGCAGCCACATTGGCGGACGCTGGTTATTGGCTTCGACGATGGATTGCCACTGCTCTGGATACGCTTTTTGCAGACGCTTCAGCAACCAGGAAGGATGCAGATAACGTGCATCACTGGCATTAAACTCGGCTAATAACTCTTCTTGCTGACGCTGGAACTGGCGTAATACACCGTTTATCAACCCTTTAAGTTGCGGACGCTTAATTGCGATAGCGCCTTCAACCGTTTCAGCCAGCGCAGCATGAGGTGGAATGCGGGTATAAAGCAGTTGATACAAACCAACCATAATCAGGTAATGCACGGTCCGCTGTTTGCCGGTCATCGGACGGGCCATTAACTTATTAATCAGCCAGTCTAACTGCGAAAGCGTACGCAGTACGCCAAAGCACAACTCTTGAAGAAGTGCTTTGTCTTTATCGGAAACTTTTTGCTGGAGCGGTGGCAGAATGTTGCTTAATGATTGCCCTTGCTCGACGACTTGTTCAACGGCCTGGGCCGCCATGCTACGTAAATTACGTTGTTTTTTCATAAGTATAAAAACGCCCGGCAAGACCGGGCTTAGAAGAGTGGACTATCAGACCAGACGGTTGCCCGGAACAAACCATTCCCGACGAGAGTTCAGGAGGTCTTGCGCGCTCATCGCTTTCTTACCCGCAGGTTGTAACGAGAGCAGGTTCAGGATGCCATCACCAGTCGCAACCTGAATGCCTTGTTTGTTGGCTTCAAGGATCGTTCCTGGTGCAGCGTTGGTTGCCGTATCAATGACCGATGCTTTCCAGACTTTAACCGGCTGTCCTTCAATTTCCAGCCAGCTCATTGGCCATGGATTGAAAGCGCGAATGCAGCGTTCAAGCTGTGCTGCCGAAAGTGACCAGTCAATACGCGCTTCTTCTTTACTCAACTTTTCGGCGTAAGTGACAAGAGTTTCGTCCTGAACTTCTGGTTTCGCCGTGCCGTCTGCCAGTTGTTTCAACGTGGTGATAAGCCCTTGTGGGCCAAGCTCTGCCAGCTTGTCGTACAGCGTACCACTGGTATCTTCTGCAGTAATCGGGCAGGAGAGCTTATAGAGCATGTCACCGGTGTCTAAACCGACATCCATTTGCATAATGGTCACACCAGTTTCTGCATCACCCGCCCATAGTGAGCGTTGGATTGGTGCAGCACCGCGCCAGCGTGGCAGCAGTGAACCATGAACGTTGATACAGCCAAGACGCGGCATCTCCAGCACTGCTTTAGGCAGAATTAAGCCATAGGCGACGACGACCATAACATCAGCCTGCAGATCGGCGACCAGTTGCTGGTTTTCTTGTGGACGCAGGGAAACAGGTTGAAAAACGGGCAGACCTTTTTCCTCAGCCAGAACTTTAACCGGGCTGGGCATCAGTTTTTTACCGCGTCCTGCCGGTCGGTCTGGCTGGGTGAACACGCCAACGACGTTATGACCAGAAGACAACAGCGCGTCGAGATGACGCGCTGCAAAGTCAGGTGTACCCGCAAAAATAATACGTAGTGATTCTGACACGTTAGTTCTTATCCTTAAGCCCGGGCTTTCAGACGATCCAGTTTTTCAACTTTCTGACGAATACGTTGTTGTTTCAACGGTGACAGATAATCCATAAACAGTTTGCCGACCAGGTGATCCATCTCATGCTGAATACAGATGGCTAACAGACCGTCTGCTTCCAATTCAAATGGTTTACCGTCGCGGTCCAGGGCGCGAATTTTAACTTTCTCTGCGCGTGGCACTAAAGCACGTTGTTCAGGGATCGACAGGCAACCTTCTTCAATGCCTGTTTCGCCGCTTTTTTCTAAAAGCTCCGGATTGATTAACACCAGCCGTTCGTCACGGTTTTCCGAAACATCAATAACAATGATACGTTGATGGATATCAACCTGGGTTGCCGCCAGGCCAATACCTTCTTCTGCGTACATCGTCTCGAACATATCATCGACGATACGCTGAATTTCTGCATTCACTTCTTCTACCGGTTTAGCAACTTTGCGAAGCCGCTCGTCCGGAATATGTAACACTTGCAAAACTGACATAAATCTCCAGAGATGTGTTCAGGAGTTAGAAAGATTATTTCTTCTATTCTAGACAAATCCCCCTCTGATTGACAGCATCACTGACCAATCGCAAAGATTGCTAAGGCTGCTTATGGCAGGGAGATAAGGATGGTCGATACAGAAATTTGGCTGCGTTTAATGAGTATCAGCAGCTTGTACGGCGATGATATGGTCCGTATAGCTCACTGGCTGGCAAAACAGTCGCAAATTGATGCGGTTGGATTGCAGCAAACAGGGCTTACATTGCGGCAGGCACAACGCTTTCTTTCATTTCCGCGAAAGAGTATCGAAAGCTCACTTTGTTGGTTGGAGCAACCCAACCATCATTTAATCCCTGCGGACAGCGAATTTTATCCTCCTCAACTTCTGGTGACGACAGATTACCCCGGCGCACTGTTTGTTGAAGGAGAACTGCACGCGCTGCATTCATTTCAGCTTGCCGTAGTGGGGAGTCGGGCGCATTCATGGTATGGCGAGCGATGGGGACGGTTATTTTGCGAAACTCTGGCGACGCGTGGAGTGACAATTACGAGTGGACTGGCGCGTGGAATCGATGGTGTGGCGCATAAAGCGGCCTTACAGGTAAATGGCGTCAGCATTGCTGTATTGGGGAATGGACTTAATACCATTCATCCCCGCCGCCATGCCCGACTGGCTGCCAGTCTGCTTGAACATGGCGGAGCTCTCGTCTCGGAATTTCCCCTCGATGTTCCACCCCTTGCTTACAATTTCCCACGAAGAAATCGCATTATCAGTGGTCTAAGTAAAGGTGTACTGGTGGTGGAAGCGGCTTTGCGCAGTGGTTCGCTGGTGACAGCACGTTGTGCGCTTGAGCAGGGGCGTGAAGTTTTTGCCTTGCCAGGTCCAATAGGGAATCCGGGAAGCGAAGGGCCTCACTGGTTAATAAAACAAGGTGCGATTCTTGTGACGGAACCGGAAGAAATTCTGGAAAACTTGCAATTTGGATTGCACTGGTTGCCAGACGCCCCTGAAAATTCATTTTATTCACCAGATCAGCAAGACGTGGCATTGCCATTTCCTGAGCTCCTGGCTAACGTAGGAGATGAGGTAACACCTGTTGACGTCGTCGCTGAACGTGCCGGCCAACCTGTGCCAGAGGTAGTTACTCAACTACTCGAACTGGAGTTAGCAGGATGGATCGCAGCTGTACCCGGCGGCTATGTCCGATTGAGGAGGGCATGCCATGTTCGACGTACTAATGTATTTGTTTGAAACCTATATTCACACAGAAGCTGAGTTGCGTGTGGATCAAGACAAACTTGAACAGGATCTTACCGACGCAGGATTTGATCGAGAAGATATCTACAATGCCCTGCTTTGGCTGGAAAAGCTTGCGGATTATCAGGAAGGACTGGCAGAACCGATGCAACTGGCCTCTGATCCACTCTCCATGCGTATTTATACCCCTGAGGAGTGTGAAAGACTGGATGCCAGCTGTCGTGGTTTTCTGCTTTTCCTTGAGCAAATTCAGGTGCTTAACCTTGAAACCCGTGAAATGGTGATAGAGCGAGTGCTCGCGCTGGATACCGCAGAGTTCGACCTGGAAGACCTGAAATGGGTAATCCTGATGGTGTTGTTCAATATTCCGGGCTGCGAAAATGCGTACCAGCAAATGGAAGAATTACTCTTTGAAGTGAATGAAGGTATGCTGCATTAATCATTTCTTTAATTCAGCATAAGTTGTTATGGCGAAATCAGCACTGTTCACGGTGCGTAATAATGAGTCCTGCCCAAAGTGCGGGGCTGAACTGGTTATTCGATCCGGGAAACACGGTCCGTTTCTTGGATGCTCACAGTATCCGGCGTGTGACTACGTCCGTCCTCTGAAATCTTCAGCGGATGGACATATTGTCAAAGTTCTGGAGGGGCAGGTTTGCCTTGCATGTGGCGCAAATCTGGTATTACGCCAGGGACGCTTTGGTATGTTTATTGGTTGCAGTAACTACCCTGAATGCGAACATACCGAACTTATCGATAAACCGGACGAAACAGCAATTACATGCCCCCAATGCCGGACGGGCCATCTGGTCCAGCGCCGCTCCCGTTATGGCAAAACATTTCACTCCTGTGATCGCTACCCGGAGTGTCAATTTGCCATTAACTTCAAACCCATAGCTGGAGAATGCCCTGAGTGTCATTATCCACTACTCATCGAAAAGAAAACCGCGCAGGGTGTAAAACACTTTTGTGCCAGTAAACAATGTGGAAAGCCGGTTTCGGCGGAATAATAACGTGAATAATAACCTGCAAGGAGACGCTATCGCAGCTGCGATAGATGTCCTCAATGAAGAACGTGTCATCGCCTATCCAACGGAAGCCGTTTTCGGTGTCGGGTGCGATCCTGATAGCGAAACAGCAGTGATGCGACTGTTGGAGTTAAAACAGCGTCCGGTTGATAAGGGGCTGATTTTAATCGCGGCAAATTACGAGCAGCTTAAACCTTATATTGATGACACCATGCTGACTGATGCGCAGCGTGAAACCATTTTTTCCCGCTGGCCAGGTCCTGTCACCTTTGTCTTTCCCGCGCCTGCGACAACACCGCGCTGGTTGACGGGCCGCTTTGATTCGCTTGCTGTACGAGTCACCGACCATCCGTTGGTGGTTGCTTTGTGCCAGGCTTATGGTAAACCGCTGGTTTCTACCAGTGCCAACTTGAGTGGATTGCCACCTTGTCGAACAGTAGACGAAGTTCGCGCACAATTTGGCGCGGCGTTCCCGGTTGTGCCTGGTGAAACGGGGGGGCGTTTAAATCCTTCAGAAATCCGCGATGCCCTGACGGGTGAACTGTTTCGACAGGGGTAACATAATGGAAACCTATGCTGTTTTTGGTAATCCGATAGCCCACAGCAAATCGCCATTCATTCATCAGCAATTTGCTCAGCAACTGAATATTGAACATCCCTATGGGCGCGTGTTGGCACCCATCAATGATTTCATCAACACACTGAACGCTTTCTTTCGTGCTGGTGGTAAAGGTGCGAATGTGACGGTGCCTTTTAAAGAAGAGGCTTTTGCCAGAGCGGATGAGCTTACTGAACGGGCAGCGTTGGCTGGTGCTGTTAATACCCTCAAGCGGTTAGAAGATGGACGCCTGCTGGGTGACAATACCGATGGTATAGGTTTGTTAAGCGATCTGGAACGTCTGTCTTTTATCCGTCCTGGTTTACGTATTCTGCTCATCGGCGCTGGTGGAGCATCTCGCGGCGTACTACTGCCACTTCTTTCCCTGGACTGTGCGGTGACAATCACTAATCGGACGGTATCCCGCGCGGAAGAGTTGGCTAAATTGTTTGCGCACACTGGCAGTATTCAGGCGTTGGGTATGGACGAACTGGAAGGTCATGAGTTTGATCTCATTATTAATGCAACATCCAGTGGCATCAGTGGTGATATTCCGGCGATCCCGTCATCGCTCATTCATCCAGGCATTTATTGCTATGACATGTTCTATCAGAAAGGAAAAACTCCTTTTCTGGCATGGTGTGAGCAGCGAGGCTCAAAGCGTAATGCTGATGGTTTAGGAATGCTGGTGGCACAGGCGGCTCATGCCTTTCTTCTCTGGCACGGTGTTCTGCCTGACGTAGAACCAGTTATAAAGCAATTGCAGGAGGAATTGTCCGCGTGAATCAGGCCATCCAGTTTCCGGACAGAGAAGAGTGGGACGAGAATAAAAAATGTGTATGTTTTCCCGCTCTCGTGAATGGCATGCAACTGACATGTGCGATCTCTGGCGAGAGTCTGGCGTATCGTTTTACTGGAGATACGCCAGAACAGTGGTTAGCGAGTTTTCGTCAGCATCGCTGGGATCTGGAAGAAGAAGCGGAAAACTTAATTCAGGAACAAAGTGAAGATGATCAAGGCTGGGTCTGGTTACCCTGATCCAGATATTCGTCCTTCCATTTCACGTAATTATTCGCGGAATAGCGTAACCCAGCCTTCTCTTCATCACTTAACGGGCGGATCTGTTTGACGGGGCTACCGAGATACAGATATCCGCTCTCCAGCCGTTTATTTTGTGGGACCAGACTACCCGCACCAATCATCACATCATCTTCTACTATTGCGCCATCAAGTAAAATTGAGCCCATCCCAACCAAAACTCGATTGCCAATGGTGCAGCCGTGGAGCATCACCTTGTGACCAACAGTGACATCTTCGCCAATGGTTAATGGGTTGCCATCTGGGTTGTACGAGGATTTATGAGTGACATGCAACATACTGCCATCCTGGATATTGGTGCGTGCTCCGATCTGTACATAATGTACATCTCCACGAATCACAACGAGCGGCCAGATCCCCACATCATCAGCCAGACGAACGTCACCAATCACGACACTGCTATCGTCGATCATTACGCGCTGACCGATTTGTGGAAAAAGATCGCGGTATGGGCGTAAAACATCAGACATACTTACCTCAGCAATAAATGATTTACTAATGACTTTGGGGGCATTATTGGCCTTGTGCAAGTCTTTTAGTATGCAAAAAAGCACCGTTTTGTGTGCGATTGCAGCAAAAAGGGTGAAAAAACAACAAACAGAAAAAAAGATCAAAAAAATACTTGTGCAAAAAATTGGGATCCCTATAATGCGCCTCCGTTGAGACGACAACGTGAAACACTTCACAGGATGGTCGGAACAACGAAGAGAAAAAATCCTGAAATTCAGGGTTGACTCTGAAAGAGGAAAGCGTAATATACGCCACCTCGCGACAGTGCGCTAAAGCGCGTCGCAACTGCTCTTTAACAATTTATCAGACAATCTGTGTGGGCACTCGAAGATACGGATTCTTAACGTCGCAAGACGAAAAATGAATACCAAGTCTCAAGAGTGAACACGTAATTCATTACGAAGTTTAATT
>NZ_JBJQLJ010000039.1:0-26162 GCF_046486385.1 Escherichia sp. WS33
GCTTTTGCCGTTACGCACCACCCCGTCAGTAGCTGAACAGGAGGGACAGCTGATAGAAACAGAAGCCACTGGAGCACCTCAAAAACACCATCATACACTAAATCAGTAAGTTGGCAGCATCACCCGACATGTCATCCAACTAACCGCATTGCCTTTATCCCTCCTTCAATCATACTACCGTGATCTGCAGCCATCACAAAATCAGCCCACCACTGCATCATAGGCCGTCGCTGCTCAAGATAATCACTACGGTTATACGCACGACGAACCTCATTCTTATCCACATGAGCAAGTGCAGCCTCAATAACATCAGGTGGAAATCCCTGCTCATTAAGGGCTGTACTGGCGATAGATCGCAGGCCGTGTGAAACGAGCACCCCACCAAAACCTGCGCGTTTTAGCGATGCGTTTACGGTCTGACTGTTCATCGGCTGGTTTGGCTTGATGCGGCTGGGAAAGATAAATTCTCGATTTCCACTTAACGGCTTCATCATCTCTAGTATCGCAATTGCTTCATCTGACAATGGAACAGTATGGTCGCGGTTCATTTTCATGCGTGCTGCAGGAATCTTCCACTCTCGCGCTTCTATGTCTACCTCTTCCCAGAGAGCTTCAGCCGCTTCGGCAGGGCGGGTAATAGTAAGAAGTTGCCACATGAACAGGCAGCGTGTGGAAAGGCTAATGCTGGCTGTTCGCATCGTCTGCATTAACTGAGGTAGCTGATCCGGTCGAATGCTGGGCATGTTCTTTTTCTGAGGCTTCTCGAAGGCTTTACCGATATTAACGCTGGGAACAGCATCAATCAGCCCTGTGTTCTGGGCATAGATCATGACCTCATTAATACGTTGGCACAGGCGACGAACAGTTTCCAGTGCTCCTCTGGCCTGAACCGGTTGTACGGCCTGAACCAGTGTATGAGCTTTAATATCTGTAACGCTAACGTCGCCAATCGCAGGAAAGACGTCTCTTTCAAGAGAGCGCCAGATATCTTCCGCATAGTCCTCTGTCACACTGGCTTTCTTCACATTCCACCAACGTTCAGCTACGAGTTGGAAAGTGTTGGTTTTGGCTTCCAGCGAACTGCGCAATTGTTCTTGCTGATGTTCCTGCGGATCGATCTGTTTAGCCAGTAGTGAGCGGGACTCTGCACGGTAGTTTCTGGCATCGGCAAGGGTAACTGACGGGTAGGAGCCTATGCTCTTCTTTGCTCGTTTCTTGGTGACAGGGCGAATGTAGCGAAACTGCCAGATTTTACTCCCGCTGGATTTAATGAGTAGCTCAAGGCCATCGCCATCATAGAGAACGTAGTCCGCCTCCTTGGGTTTGGCTGATTCTATTTCTTTAACGGATAGAGGTTTGGTTTGTCTTGCCATTGCCGGGTTTCCATAGTTTTAGGCACCTCAAAAAACAATAAAGCTTTATGAGGTGCCTAACAAGGTGCCTAAAAGGATCGGATTTAATTAGTTTTCTTCGGACTTCGCGGGACAAATTGAGGGCACAAAAAAGCCCGCAGGGCTTGCGCCGTGCGGGCTCTTAGGACTTCATCGGATGACTCTGGTAATCACCGATGGAGAATTTTGGTGGAGCTGGCGGGAGTTGAACCCGCGTCCGAAATTCCTACATCCTCGGTACTACATGCTTAGTCAGTCTTTACATTCGCTTGCCAGCTGCGGACGGACACGCCACTAACAAACTAGCCTGATTAAGTTTTAACGCTTCAACCCCAGGCAGGGCTTCCACGCGATCTCTTTTGGGTTTGACCTCTCTTGATCCCCGTCCTAAGAGCGGAGGCTAGGGAGAGAGGGCTCTAAGCAGGTTATTAAGCTGCTAAAGCGTAGTTTTCGTCGTTTGCGACTATTTTTTGCGGCTTTTTACGAGGCCAACCGCCCCTCGGCATGCACCTTGGGTTTCGCAAATCCCGTCGAATCCAGAATCAGCCCCAATGTGTAAAGGTAAGTATACCAGATTTATGAGCGCCATGACCAGCCTCAATGGCGTTATCGTTAAAGATTTAGCACCCATGTAGCCTGATTTTTATTCGATTAAGCAATGGGATGGCAACATTTGTGTCGGATGTGATAGCCAATAAGATGTTCATTCGCGCCGCCGGAGAGGGAGGCGCGGTGAGGAACTGGTCAATAATTGGAGTGCAGGTTTAACGGTGGGCGTTTTTCATGATACGTGCTTTATCCACCTGCCATTCGCGTTCTTTGATATCTGAACGTTTATCGTGCTGTTTTTTACCTTTGGCGACGCCGATTTTCACTTTGCACCAGGCATTTTTCCAGTACAGGGAGAGCGCCACTACGGTATAGCCTTCTCGATTGACGCGACCGTACAATGAGTCCAGTTCGCGTTGGTTGAGAAGTAACTTGCGGGTACGGGTAGGATCGCACACCACATGCGTGGAGGCCACGGCCATTGGCGTGATGTTAGCGCCAAACAGAAATGCCTCTCCGTCACGCAGAAGGACGTAGCTGTCGCTGATATTGGCTTTTCCTGCGCGCAGGGATTTAACCTCCCAGCCTTGCAGGGCAAGTCCCGCTTCGAACTCTTCTTCGATAAAGTATTCGTGACGGGCGCGCTTGTTAAGCGCGATGGTCGCTGAACCAGGTTTATGTGCTTTTTTCTTCGTCATAAGCGTCGTGAATCATCGGTAATCTGAAATCGAAAACACCCCATATCAATCCTGCGGGGGACAAGGCTCTATCTTAGCATGAACCCGATGTTACCCAGCGCCGGGATAGCGTTTTTTTTACAGCAGGATAAATGATATTATTTGTTGGATTTTTGTTGATGGAAATTGTTATGCCTCAGATTAGCCGGACCGCACTGGTACCCTACAGCGCGGAGCAAATGTATCAGTTAGTGAATGACGTTCAGTCTTATCCTCAGTTTTTGCCGGGTTGTACCGGAAGTCGGATTCTGGAGTCCACTCCTGGGCAGATGACTGCGGCGGTAGATGTCTCTAAGGCTGGGATCAGCAAAACGTTTACTACCCGCAACCAGTTGACCAGTAACCAAAGTATTCTTATGAATCTGGTGGATGGGCCGTTCAAGAAATTGATTGGTGGATGGAAGTTTACGCCGCTGAGCCAGGAGGCGTGTCGTATCGAGTTTCATCTCGACTTTGAGTTTACCAATAAGTTGATTGAACTCGCCTTTGGTCGCGTGTTTAAAGAGCTGGCGTCTAATATGGTCCAGGCTTTTACGGTTCGTGCGAAAGAGGTTTACAGTGCCAGGTAAAATTGCCGTTGAGGTGGCTTATGCGCTACCTGAGAAGCAGTACCTGCAGCGCGTGACGCTGCAGGAGGGCGCGACGGTTGAAGAAGCTATTCGCGCCAGTGGCTTGCTGGAATTGCGTACCGATATCGATTTAACTAAAAACAAAGTCGGCATTTACAGCCGTCCGGCAAAACTAAGCGATAGTGTGCATGATGGCGATCGGGTGGAGATTTATCGCCCTCTCATTGCCGATCCGAAAGAGCTTCGCAGGCAACGAGCAGAAAAATCAGCGAATAAATAACAGACAGAAAAAAGGTGCTCATTGAGCACCTTTTTTAACGTCTTTGAGAGCAACTTTATTATTAGTTACCACTCAGCGCAGGTTTGTTATCAATATTGGTCAACACACCGCTACTGTTAAAGGTCAGCGTCAGCGTTTGCTGCGTTACACCTTCATGACCTGGTTGCTGGCGGAAGACATAGAACCAGGTATTCGTACCAAATGGATCGGACATCAGCGGTGTACCCAATGCGTACGCAACTTGTTGTTGCGTCATGCCAACACGTATTTTGGATACGTCGTTAGCGGTCAGATAGTTCCCCTGGTTGATGTCAGGACGGTAAACCACTCGCTCCAGAGTGGAACAGCCTGCGGTCAACATCAATAGTACTGCTGCTGCAGCAGTCAGCGTTTTACAGCGCATAGTGATTTGATTCCTTTTCGGGCCCGAGCAGTACGTGGCTCATCTGTAATATGCCGATGATAATAGACCTTTCATCACTTTAAAACCTTTTGCTTTCCGGTCTTACGGCGTTTTGCTGTTTACTCTGACCGTGAAGCAGGAAAAAAGTTTACGCTGCAAGCAGTTCTTTCGCATTCGCCAGTGTATTACGTGTGACTTCACTGCCACCAAGCAGGCGCGCCAGCTCTTGTAACCGCGCTTTTTTATTCAGGGATTGCATATGCGTTTCTGTCATCGCACCATCGGTTTCTTTGCTGACAAAATAGTGTTGATGACCACATCCCGCGACTTGTGGCAGGTGGGTAACACACATCACCTGAGTTGATTCGCCGAGTTGACGCAGCAGTTTGCCGACAACTGCCGCTGTTGGACCGCTAATACCTACATCCACTTCATCAAAAATCAGTGCCGGGGTTTCCATTTTACGCGCCGTGATGACCTGGATTGCCAGTGCGATGCGGGACAATTCACCACCGGATGCGACTTTGGCAATAGGCTGCATTGGCTGACCTGGGTTGGTGGTTACCCGAAACTCAATACGATCGGCACCGTCAGCGCCCAGGTGATGCTCGTCAAATTTAACATCGATCGTAAACTGCCCATGCGGCATTGAGAGCGCATGCATACTGTCGGTGATCAGCTGTGCAAGTTCTTCTGCATATTGCTGGCGTTGTTGGTGTAATGCGCGCGCGATTTCCAGTGCCTGCTGATGATGTTTCGTTACCGCCAGCGCAAGCGTTTCTTGTGAGTCGGCCTGATCGTCCAGTTGCTGCTGTTCTTCCAGTAGCGACTGGTAATACTGTGGCAATGCCTCAGGGCTGACGTGATGTTTACGTGCCAGCGAAATCTGTTTTGAGATGCGCTGTTCAAGTTCAAATAGTCGGTTGGGATCGAGATCCAGACGATCGCAGTAGTGGCGCAGTTCATCGCTGGCTTCAGCAATCTGGATGGTAGCTTCTTCCAGCATATCAAGTACGCCGGACAGTTTGCTGTCCATGCCAATCAATTCGCTCACCAGTTGTTTAGCCGTGTAAAGCTGACTTTGCAGGTTTGCGTCTTCACCGTCGGCCATTAATGCCAATGCATTCTGGCTGGTGGTCAGCAATTGACCGCTGTTCGCCAGACGTTTGTACTCTTCGTCGATTTGTTCAAACTCTCCGGGCTGCGGATTAAATTCGTTAAGTTCTTTTAATTGGTATTGCAGCAGTTCCGCACGGGCGGCGCGTTCCTGACTTAACTGTTGATGATGCGCGAGGTCACGGCAGCTTTGATGCCACAACTGATAACGTGCGGTCATTTCCTGCAGTAGAGAGGTTTCATTGGCATAGCCATCAAGCAGGAATTTTTGGTGCTCAGGTTTGGTGAGTAATTGATGAGCGTGCTGACCATGGATCTGAATCAGCAACTGACCCAGTTCGCGCAGTTGTGACAGAGGAACAGCTGTACCGTTGATGAAACCACGGGAGCGACCATCGCTGCTGATCACTCGACGAAGCAAACATTCATGCCCGTCTTCAAGCTGATTTTCTTCCAGCCAGCGCAGAGCCGCTGGCGTATCTTTCAGAGAAAAACGGGCGCACAGGTCAGCGCGAGCAGCGCCGGTACGCACCATGTCGGCTTCAGCGCGACCACCGAGACAAAGACCGAGGGCATCTATTGCAATAGATTTACCCGCGCCGGTCTCGCCAGTTATTACGGTCATGCCGCTATGAAAATCAATCTCAAGCTCACGAACGATAGCAAAGTTGCTGATGGTCAGTTGTGCCAACATAGTCGTTTTCCTGTATGAAAAACCATTACTGTTATTGTGTACAGTATAAACTGGTTTTATATACAGTAAAGAGGCTGGCGTAAAATTAGAATAATTTTTTTGACCAGCCGAGCTTGGTGCTTAATGTGTTGAAATAACTGTAATCTTTCGGATGAATCAGATTCAGATGGTAATCACAGCGACGAATCAGGACATCTTCACCTTCCTGAATCGGCAGTGCTATCTGGCTGTCGCAACTGATTTCCAGGTCGTTACGGCGATGCGAAAAACGCAGACGGATCGTGCTGCTGCTGTTTATGACCAGTGGTCGTGCTGACAACGTATGCGGGAACATGGGCACCAGGGTAATCGCATCCAGAGAGGGGGTCAGAATAGGACCGCCTGCAGAGAGGGAATAGGCGGTGGAGCCTGTTGGCGTCGAAATAATTAGTCCATCAGATCGCTGAGAAAACGCAAAGATCTCGTCGATATACACTTCGAACTCTATCATATGCGCCACTTTGCCTGGATGAAGCACCACTTCATTTATCGCGGTGCTGATGCGCTTTTGGCAATCTTGCTGACAGACTTGCGCTTCCAGCAAAAAACGTTTCTCGCTGATGTAGTGGCCTTCCAGCACATCGGCTAACTGTTGCTGGGCGTTATCGGGGTCAAGGTCAGTCAGGAAACCCAGGTTGCCACGGTTGATTCCAATAACTTTAATATCGTAACGGGCGAGTGTGCGTGCCGCGCCCAGCATATTACCGTCGCCACCAACGACTACCGCGAGATCAGCTAGTTGCCCAATCTCCGCGAGCGTGCCAGTTTTCACATTCTTCAGTTGCAGTTCGTGAGCGATTTGTTGCTCAACGATGACCTCGTAACCTTTTGTGCACAGCCAGCGGTAGAGCATTTCATGTGTTGTCAGTGCAGTGGGGTGCCGTGGGTGTCCCACAATGCCAATACACTTGAAATGATTATTCATTTTTCCGAGGTCCTTGTTGCGAAGATTGATGACAATGTGAGTGCTTCCCTTGAAACCCTGAAACTGATCCCCATAATAAGCGAAGTTAGCGAGATGAATGCGAAAAAAACGCGGAGAAATTCATGAGTAGTAAAGAACAGAAAACGCCTGAGGGGCAAGCCCCGGAAGAAATTATCATGGATCAGCACGAAGAGATTGAGGCAGTTGAGCCAGAAGCTTCTGCTGAGCAGGTGGATCCGCGCGATGAAAAAATTGCGAATCTCGAAGCTCAGCTGGCTGAAGCCCAGACCCGTGAACGTGACGGCATTTTGCGTGTAAAAGCCGAAATGGAAAACCTGCGTCGACGTACTGAACTGGATATTGAAAAAGCCCACAAATTCGCGCTGGAGAAATTCATCAACGAATTGCTGCCGGTGATTGATAGCCTGGATCGTGCGCTGGAAGTGGCTGATAAAGCTAACCCGGATATGTCTGCGATGGTTGAAGGCATTGAGCTGACGCTGAAGTCGATGCTGGATGTTGTGCGTAAGTTTGGTGTTGAAGTGATCGCCGAAACTAACGTGCCGCTGGACCCGAATGTGCATCAGGCTATCGCAATGGTGGAATCTGATGACGTTGCGCCAGGTAACGTACTGGGCATTATGCAGAAGGGTTATACGCTGAATGGTCGTACGATTCGTGCGGCGATGGTAACTGTAGCGAAAGCAAAAGCGTAATTTCTGTTTTCGTAATAATTAACGGCCCTGCATGCGAATGCAGGGCCGTTTTCGTTACTCCGCCACACTCTCGCGCAGCGGTTTCACAGGAAAAACTTTTACCTGCTTAATCATATTGTCCTGTACGTCGAGAATATCTATATCGTACTCGCCAATACGCACGCGGGTGCCTGCGACAGGGATCTCTTCCAGTGCCTCAAGAATGACGCCATTAACCGTGCGGGCATCATCTTCCGGTAGATGCCAGTTAAAGGCTTTGTTGATTTCCCGCACGTTGGCGGTGCCATCGATAATCACCGAACCGTCGTTTTGCGGCGTGACCTCTTCGGCAAGTGTTGGCGACATCGACGTAGTGAAATCGCCGACAATCTCTTCCAGAATATCTTCAACCGTCACCAGCCCCTGAATGTCGCCATACTCGTTGACGACCAGGCCGACTTTCTTTTTGTTGCGCTGAAACTTTACCAACTGCGTGCTGAGCGGCGTACCTTCCGGCACAAAATAGATCTCGTCCGCGGCGCGCAGCATGGTTTCTTTGGTGAACTCTTTTTTCTCCGACATCAACCGCCAGGCTTCACGTACTCGCAGCATACTGATGGCGTCGTCCAGCGAATCACGGTAGAGCACGATGCGCCCGTGAGGTGAGTGGGAGAGTTGGCGCAGAATCGATTTCCAGTCATCGTTGATATCAATACCGATAATTTCACTGCGCGGCACCATGATGTCATCAACGGTCATCTTTTCCAGATCGAGCACAGACAGTAGCATATCCTGATTGCGACGGGAAATTTGTGAGCGTGATTCGTGCACGATAGTGCGCAACTCTTCTTTGCTCAAAGAGCCGCTAACCACGATATCGGTTTTGATACCCATCATGCGCATCAGCATACGGGTGATAGCATTCAGCAACCAGACCAGCGGCATCATCAAAATTTGCAGCGGAGCCAGCAGAAAACTACTCGGATAAGCGACTTTTTCCGGGTACAGCGCGGCAATGGTTTTCGGCAATACCTCAGCAAAAACCAGTACGACAAAAGTCAGCACACCAGTCGCAATTGCCACGCCCGCATCGCCGTACAAACGCATCCCAACAATAGTGCCGAGCGCGGAGGCAAGAATATTGACCAGGTTATTGCCGATTAACACCAGGCTTATCAGGCGGTCTGGCTTACGCAGCAATTTTTCGACGCGTTTGGCCGAGCGATTACCCTGTTTCGCCATATGTCGCAGACGATAGCGGTTGAGGGTCATCATTCCGGTTTCGGACCCGGAAAAATAGGCTGAAATGACCACCATGATGATCAGAATAATGATCAACGTAGTAGTAGAAATGTGTTCCAGGGGAAACTCCTTTTCTGGGTTTAGCTGATTAACTGCTGGACAATTCGGCTGCCGAAGTAGGCCAGTGTCAGGATGACTGCACCCGCAACGTTAAACCAGACGACGCGGCGTCCACGCCATCCTTCATGATAATGTCCCCACAGCAGCACAATATAGACAAACCACGCCACGATAGAGAGCACGGCCTTGTCGATATTTTCCATGCTAAATAAGTTGTGCATGTAGAACAGGCCAGTGCAAAGCGTGAGCGTTAGCAGCACCACGCCAATCTGCGTGATGTGGAACATTTTACGCTCGATACTCATCAATGGCGGCATTTCCTGGTTAAATGCCAGCGTCTTGTTCTTCAGTTGGTAATCAATCCACGCCAGTTGCAGCGCGTACAGGGCGGCGATAATTAGCGTGGCATAGGAAAAGAGCGATAAGCCAATGTGCACCAGCATCCCTGGCGTTGCTTCCAGATGGGTGATGTATTCATTGGGCATGAAGGTCGCCAGCGCCAGGTTGATAAGCGCAAAGGCATAGACAATGGGTAGCAGCAACCAGCCACGATTGCGAGAAGCCACAATGGTCATTACCGTACAGATCATCAAACTGACCAATGAACCAACGTTCAGCAGGCTGAGGTTTTGTCCGCTATCACCGTCGGGCAGGATGCGGGCTTCCAGAGCGATTGCGTGGCAGACCAGCGCAATGACCGCAGAAATAATAGCCATGCGCCGCCAGCCGCCGTTTTTTTGCAGCAGACCGGGAACAATCAGCGCAAGACTGACGGAGTAGGCGACAAGCGCGAGCAGAGCAAAAACGGGCATAGTGATGTCGACAGTTTGAGCAATAAGAAAGAGAAGCAGTATAGCGTCAGGTGAACGCTGCTCCAACCGTTGCATAACAACAAAGACGCCTTCATGTTATACTGCGGCAAAATACTGATGATGTGTCGCGATTGCGGCCAACCGTTTCCACCCCAGGCGAGAGACAATGTTTGATAATTTAACCGATCGTTTGTCGCGCACGCTGCGCAATATCAGTGGCCGTGGACGCCTCACTGAAGACAACGTAAAAGATACGCTGCGCGAAGTGCGCATGGCGCTGCTGGAGGCGGATGTCGCTCTGCCGGTAGTGCGTGAGTTTATCAATCGCGTAAAAGAGAAAGCGGTTGGTCATGAAGTTAATAAGAGCCTGACGCCGGGGCAGGAGTTCGTCAAAATCGTCCGTAACGAACTGGTTGCGGCGATGGGCGAAGAGAACCAGACCCTGAACCTGGCGGCGCAACCGCCTGCGGTCGTGCTGATGGCGGGCCTGCAAGGTGCCGGTAAAACAACCAGCGTTGGTAAACTCGGTAAGTTCCTGCGCGAGAAGCACAAGAAGAAAGTGCTGGTGGTTTCTGCCGACGTTTATCGCCCGGCGGCAATCAAACAGCTTGAGACGCTGGCAGAGCAGGTGGGCGTTGATTTCTTCCCTTCTGATGTTGGTCAGAAGCCGGTAGATATCGTTAACGCGGCGCTGAAAGAAGCCAAACTGAAATTCTACGACGTGCTGCTGGTGGATACCGCTGGTCGTCTGCACGTTGACGAAGCGATGATGGACGAGATCAAACAAGTCCATGCGTCGATTAACCCGGTTGAAACCCTGTTTGTGGTTGACGCCATGACCGGTCAGGATGCGGCCAATACGGCAAAAGCATTCAATGAAGCGTTACCGCTTACCGGCGTAGTGTTGACCAAAGTGGACGGCGATGCCCGCGGCGGTGCGGCGCTCTCTATTCGTCACATCACTGGCAAACCGATCAAGTTTCTCGGTGTTGGCGAGAAAACTGAGGCGCTGGAGCCGTTCCATCCGGACCGCATCGCGTCGCGTATTCTCGGCATGGGCGACGTACTGTCGCTGATCGAAGATATCGAAAGCAAAGTTGACCGCGCGCAGGCAGAGAAATTAGCCAGCAAGCTGAAAAAAGGCGACGGCTTCGATCTCAACGATTTTCTTGAGCAACTGCGCCAGATGAAAAATATGGGCGGCATGGCTAGCCTGATGGGCAAGCTGCCGGGCATGGGGCAGATCCCGGATAATGTTAAGTCGCAGATGGACGATAAAGTGCTGGTGCGTATGGAAGCCATCATCAACTCGATGACGATGAAAGAGCGCGCTAAGCCAGAAATCATCAAAGGTTCGCGTAAGCGTCGTATCGCTGCCGGTTGCGGTATGCAGGTGCAGGACGTGAACCGCCTTCTGAAGCAGTTCGACGACATGCAGCGCATGATGAAGAAAATGAAGAAAGGCGGAATGGCGAAGATGATGAGAAGCATGAAGGGGATGATGCCGCCGGGATTTCCTGGTCGCTAAATGACCTTATGCGACAGAGTTATTAACTGCTGATTGCATTTTCTCCAGAAATCAGTAAAATTTTCGGGCTTTTAATATGACACCGGACTCCGTTCCTCGATGGGGTCCGGTTGTTTTATTCACACAAGAGGATGTTATGGTAACTATTCGTTTAGCACGTCACGGCGCTAAAAAGCGTCCGTTCTACCAGGTTGTTGTCGCTGACAGCCGTAATGCACGCAACGGTCGCTTCATCGAGCGCGTTGGTTTCTTCAACCCAATCGCTAGCGAAAAAGAAGAAGGCACTCGCCTGGATCTGGATCGCATCGCTCACTGGGTTGGCCAGGGCGCAACTATTTCTGATCGCGTTGCTGCGCTGATCAAAGAAGTAAACAAAGCAGCTTAATCTGTCACGGTGGTCATGATGAGCAAACAACTCACCGCGCAAGCACCTGTTGATCCCATCGTTTTGGGGAAAATGGGTTCGTCTTACGGTATTCGTGGGTGGCTCAGAGTGTTTTCTTCCACCGAAGACGCCGAAAGCATTTTTGACTATCAGCCCTGGTTTATCCAGAAGGCGGGTCAGTGGCAGCAAGTCCAGCTGGAAAGCTGGAAGCACCACAATCAGGACATGATCATCAAGCTGAAAGGCGTTGACGATCGTGATGCGGCGAACCTGCTGACGAATTGTGAAATTGTCGTGGATTCATCGCAGCTGCCTCAGCTTGAAGAGGGTGACTACTACTGGAAAGACCTGATGGGCTGCCAGGTAGTAACCACTGAAGGCTACGATCTCGGTAAAGTCGTCGATATGATGGAAACCGGATCTAATGACGTTCTCGTCATTAAGGCAAACCTGAAAGATGCGTTTGGTATCAAGGAACGTCTCGTACCGTTCCTCGATGGGCAGGTTATCAAGAAAGTCGATCTCACTACTCGTTCAATCGAAGTAGATTGGGATCCTGGTTTTTAAACCACCGGATAAACGGTAAAAGACGGCGCTATGTGGATTGGCATAATTAGCCTGTTTCCTGAAATGTTCCGCGCAATTACCGATTACGGGGTAACTGGCCGGGCAGTTAAAAATGGCCTGCTGAGCATCCAGAGTTGGAGTCCTCGCGACTTCACGCATGACCGGCACCGTACCGTGGACGATCGTCCTTACGGCGGCGGACCGGGGATGTTAATGATGGTGCAACCCTTGCGGGACGCCATTCATGCAGCAAAAGCCGCGGCGGGTGAAGGCGCAAAGGTGATTTATCTGTCACCACAGGGACGCAAGCTTGATCAAGCGGGCGTCAGCGAACTGGCAACGAATCAAAAATTGATTCTGGTGTGCGGTCGCTACGAAGGTATAGATGAGCGCGTGATCCAAACCGAAATTGACGAAGAATGGTCAATCGGCGATTACGTTCTCAGTGGTGGTGAGTTACCAGCAATGACGCTGATTGACTCCGTTTCCCGGTTTATTCCGGGAGTACTGGGACATGAAGCCTCGGCAACGGAAGATTCCTTTGCTGAAGGATTGCTGGATTGCCCGCACTATACGCGGCCTGAGGTGTTAGAAGGGATGGAAGTTCCGCCAGTGTTACTGTCGGGCAACCATGCCGAGATACGTCGCTGGCGTTTGAAACAGTCGCTGGGCCGTACCTGGCTTAGAAGACCTGAACTTCTGGAAAACCTGGCTCTGACTGAAGAGCAAGCAAGGTTGCTGGCGGAGTTCAAAACGGAACACGCACAACAGCAACATAAACATGATGGGATGGCGTAAGCCCCCGAGATATCAGTTTACCCAGGATAAGAGATTAAATTATGAGCAACATTATTAAGCAACTTGAACAAGAGCAGATGAAGCAGGACGTACCTTCCTTCCGTCCGGGTGATACCGTGGAAGTGAAAGTATGGGTTGTTGAAGGTTCCAAAAAACGTCTGCAGGCATTCGAGGGCGTGGTTATCGCTATTCGTAACCGCGGTCTGCACTCTGCATTCACTGTTCGTAAAATTTCCAACGGCGAAGGCGTTGAGCGTGTCTTCCAGACTCACTCTCCGGTAGTTGACAGCATTTCTGTCAAACGTCGTGGTGCTGTTCGTAAAGCTAAACTGTACTACCTGCGTGAGCGTACTGGTAAGGCTGCTCGTATCAAAGAGCGTCTTAACTAAGATTTCGCTTAAGCGACATCCTGTTAAGAAGGGCTGGCCAATTGGCTGGCCCTTTTTTTGTCTGTTTGCTCGTGTTTTAAGGGGTTGTAATCACCACTGCGACGCGGCGGTTCTCGGCGCGGCCCTGGGCGGTCTTGTTACTGGCTATGGGATATTTTTTTCCTAAACCCTGTGTGGTGAGATTGCTGCGTGGAATTTGTCCACCCATAGCCCATGCATCGGCCACGACATTCGCCCGTTTCAATGATAAGCCTTCGTTGTAACTGTCTTCACCATAGTTATCGGTGTGTCCATCCATACGGGCATGTGTTAGCCCTGTCGAGGCCAATTTGGCTGCCATGGTTTGGATCTGTTGCTGGCTTTCCGGGAGCAATTTGTAGTCATTTTTTGCGAACAGAATGGCATCTGATAAGCCCAGCGACCAGTCGCCGGCGGATTCAGTAAATCCATAAGATTGCATAGCGGCGACTTGCTCAGGAGTAAACTTTCCCTGAGGGGACTGGCAGCCAGTCAGTATTAGTGAGGTGAAAATCAGGGGTGCTACCAGGTGCTTTATCATATCGATATATCCTTGTTATCTCACCAGCTTTTCGGCACGCTGGTGTTTGGCCTGATACATATTGTGATCGGCAAGCTCTTGTAATTTTTCCGCAGAGGCGTGCTCAATGGTCATCGCGTAACCAATGCTTAATGTCATGGTGGTCTGATGGCCATTATGAAGATCAAACGGGAGATTAAAGATTTGTGTCAGTGCTGAGCATATCTGCTGCACTTCAGATTCCGACTGTACATCATAGAGCACCATAGCGAATTCATCGCCGCCCAGGCGGTATGCTTTATGTCGCAGCCCGCCAAATTCAGCTAACCGTTTTGCGATTTCAATCAAGACTCTATCGCCCGTCGCATGACCCCAGGTATCATTGATATATTTGAAATTATCGCCATCAAGAAATAGTAACGCCGACGTTTTTCGGGCATCGGAATTGTTCATCAACGTATTGATGCCGCTACGAAACGCTGCGCGGTTAGCCAGCCCGGTTAATGGGTCATGTAGTGCGGTACGCAGAAGCTGCGCATTTTTGGCCTGTAAACGAAGCTGCCACTCTTCCATTTCATCCAGCAGACTGTTGAAGTCGAGAGCGAAGCGGTGAAACTCAGCAATACGTTCTTCCGAAACTCGTCGGGAAAAATTGCGGTTGGAACGCACATCATGTACGACATCGGTGATATTTTTCAGTGCTTCCACCAGGCCATTGTGCAAATGGCGGGTGAGGGTAATTGCGATGCCTGATGCCAGCAGAATACAACCGGTCAGTACGGCGAGCGAAAACCAGATAAAATGGCTGATTGAACTGTCGCGAGCGGTTAAGCGTACTTCGCCAATGGTTTCACCATTGTGACGAATCGGCTGAATGATGGGGGCAGGGAAGAGCCAGTGGCTTATGAAATTGCTGAAAGTATCGCCTGGATCCTTACGGGTGTAATGCCAGGATGCCAGAATATTTTGCTGCTTATCACGTACTTCTGCAGTTGAAAATTGCCCTTGTTGGCCCAGCGCTGCCAGTGTTTCAGTTGCTGCAGGGCCATCGGCAAAAACGACAGCTGCTTCCAGACTGTAAGTCATTGTTGCTGCTGTCAGTGCCAGGTTTTTTTGCGCGTACTGTTTCAGGGTCAGCACCGAGGTCACGGAAAGCAGCAACCAGATCAGCATCATAGTGATAAATATGCTGGTCATACTGATGTTGCGTAATGCTCTTTTAAACGTGGGGCGCTTATTAAGAGAATTATCGTTATCCATCATTTTTCTTCCGTGCGAGCATTAAGACATCCGGGTTGACCTTTACACCGCTACGCGATAAGGCATCCAGGTTTACGGCAAATCTGACGTCATTATTGTGGATGATCAGACAAAAGGCGCTACCAATAATGCACTCGGTATTTTGTTCGGCAATTAATAATAACGCCTTTGACGGATATTGTTCGGTTAATTCCATCTGGAATGTCGGTGACTCGTTGCCAAAATAAAAACCATTGCAGCCTGAAATCATCGCCTCTTGTTGAGTGTGAATGATGACAGGCAGATAAGGCAAAGATGTCGCGGCATTCTCTTGTAGGGCGGTACTAAAACGTGAAGATGAAAAGATACATAACTTTGGTGGCCCTGATAGCGCAGGCCAGCGGGTGTAACTGACAATACCGGAAACCATCATACGCACGTTTTTCGCAACGTCAGAAGGCTCCTGAGCGAGTATTGGTGCTCCCGTCAGCAGGAGAATCAGAAGTAAGAACAGTCGGTGAGAAAAACGCATTCAGGGATCCCCACCATCTTCGCTCGAAATGCATCGATATTTTTTCAGAATGCTCATTAAAATATCATTTTTTCATGCGACCGTCATCAATGTGAGAAATAAAACACAATGAGTAAAATCTTATGTTTAATTTATTTGTGGGGTTTTAATTAATTTAATCGTATTGTGCTGGCATTTTCATCAGCCCCTTTTTGCCATACTTCATGCAGTTGGCTGGCATTTTCAACATTGTTGCAGCTGGCAGGAAAGCTTTTACCGGAAAGTCCTCGGGCATAAGTAAAATCGGTCTGGCAAGTTTTCTTTTGTCCTTCGGCATATCCTTTAAGGTATAGACCGCGATCCGCCTGTGAATCGCTAAATGCATCGTCATCTTTTATGGCGCTGCCCGATATCGCATCTTCCATACCAACATCATACCAGTCGGTGCTGGTCAAGGTTGGCGCGTGAGTATAAGGATCAATCTGACATCCGCTAACCAGTAAAGCCAACAAGGGGGCGATAAACTTTTTCATCATTTCTTTCTCCTTTTTCAAAGCATAGCGGATTGTTTTCAAAGGGAGTGTAAATTTATCTATACAGAAGTAAGGGGTGAAATCGCGACTAAATTGCCTGTGTAAATAAAAATGTACGAAATATGGATTGAAAACTTTACTTTATGTGTTATCGTTACGTCATCCTCGCTGAGGATCAACTATCGCAAACGAGCATAAACAGGATCGCCATCATGCAAAAAGACGCGCTGAATAACGTACATATTACCGACGAACAGGTTTTAATGACTCCGGAACAACTGAAGGCCGCTTTTCCATTGAGCCTGCAACAAGAAGCCCAGATTGCTGACTCGCGTAAAACCATTTCAGATATTATCGCCGGGCGCGATCCTCGTCTGCTGGTAGTATGTGGTCCTTGTTCCATTCATGATCCGGAAACTGCTCTGGAATATGCTCGTCGATTTAAAGCCCTTGCCGCAGAGGTCAGCGATAGCCTCTATCTGGTAATGCGCGTCTATTTTGAAAAACCCCGTACCACTGTCGGCTGGAAAGGGTTAATTAACGATCCCCATATGGATGGCTCTTTTGATGTAGAAGCCGGGCTGCAGATCGCGCGTAAATTGCTGCTTGAGCTGGTGAATATGGGACTGCCACTGGCGACGGAAGCGTTAGATCCGAATAGCCCGCAATACCTGGGCGATCTGTTTAGCTGGTCAGCAATTGGTGCTCGTACAACGGAATCGCAAACTCACCGTGAAATGGCCTCCGGGCTTTCCATGCCGGTTGGTTTTAAAAACGGCACCGACGGCAGTCTGGCAACAGCAATTAACGCTATGCGCGCCGCCGCCCAGCCGCACCGTTTTGTTGGCATTAACCAGGCAGGGCAGGTTGCGTTGCTACAAACTCAGGGGAATCCGGACGGGCATGTCATCCTGCGCGGTGGTAAAGCGCCGAACTATAGCCCTGCGGATGTTGCGCAATGTGAAAAAGAGATGGAACAGGCGGGACTGCGCCCGTCTCTGATGGTAGATTGCAGCCACGGTAATTCCAATAAAGATTATCGCCGTCAGCCTGCGGTGGCAGAATCCGTGGTTGCTCAAATCAAAGATGGCAATCGCTCAATTATTGGTCTGATGATCGAAAGTAATATCCACGAGGGCAATCAGTCTTCCGAGCAACCGCGCAGTGAAATGAAATACGGTGTATCCGTAACCGATGCCTGCATTAGCTGGGAAATGACCGATGCCTTGCTGCGTGAAATTCATCAGGATCTGAACGGGCTGCTGACGGCTCGCGTGGCTTAAGAGGTTTATTATGGTTGCTGAATTGACCGCATTACGCGATCAAATTGATGAAGTCGATAAAGCGCTGCTGAATTTATTAGCTAAGCGTCTGGAACTGGTTGCTGAAGTGGGCGAGGTGAAAAGCCGCTTTGGACTGCCTATTTATGTTCCGGAGCGCGAGGCATCTATGTTGGCCTCGCGTCGTGCAGAGGCGGAAGCTCTGGGTGTACCGCCAGATCTGATTGAGGATGTTTTGCGTCGGGTGATGCGTGAATCTTACTCCAGTGAAAACGACAAAGGATTTAAAACACTTTGTCCGTCACTGCGTCCGGTGGTTATCGTCGGCGGTGGCGGTCAGATGGGACGCCTGTTCGAGAAGATGCTGACCCTCTCGGGTTATCAGGTGCGGATTCTGGAGCAACATGACTGGGATCGAGCGGCTGATATTGTTGCCGATGCCGGAATGGTGATTGTTAGTGTGCCAATCCACGTTACTGAGCAAGTTATCGGCAAATTACCGCCTTTACCGAAAGATTGTATTCTGGTTGATCTGGCATCAGTGAAAAATGGACCATTACAGGCCATGCTGGCGGCGCACGATGGCCCGGTACTGGGGTTACACCCGATGTTCGGCCCGGACAGCGGTAGCCTGGCAAAGCAAGTTGTGGTCTGGTGTGATGGACGTAAGCCGGAAGCATACCAATGGTTTCTGGAGCAAATTCAGGTCTGGGGCGCTCGGCTGCATCGTATTAGCGCTGTCGAGCACGATCAGAATATGGCGTTTATTCAGGCTCTGCGCCACTTTGCTACTTTTGCTTATGGGCTGCATCTGGCAGAAGAAAATGTTCAGCTTGAGCAACTTCTGGCGCTCTCTTCGCCGATTTACCGCCTTGAGCTGGCGATGGTCGGGCGACTGTTTGCTCAGGATCCGCAGCTTTATGCCGACATTATTATGTCGTCAGAGCGTAATCTGGCGTTAATCAAACGTTACTATAAGCGTTTCGGCGAGGCGATTGAGTTGCTGGAGCAGGGCGATAAGCAGGCGTTTATTGACAGTTTCCGCAAGGTGGAGCACTGGTTCGGCGATTACGCACAGCGTTTTCAGAGTGAAAGCCGCGTGTTATTGCGTCAGGCGAATGACAACCGCCAGTAATAATCCAGTGCCGGATGATTCACATCATCCGGCACCTTTTCATCAGGTTGGATCAACAGGCACTACGTTCTCACTTGGGTAACAGCCCAATACCTTCATTGAACGGGTAATTTCCCCTAACTCTTTCAATGCTTTTTGCATTTCCGCTGATTCAAGATTGGCCTGAATATCCAGATAAAACATCTCTTCCCATGGATTACCGTGAATCGGGCGTGATTCCAGACGGGTCATAATCAGATTGTGGTTGCGCAGCACCAGCAACGCTTCAACCAGCGCACCGGCTTGTTGCCCGGTCGCCATTAACAACGTCGTTTTCGCCGGAACCTGGTCAGACACGTTAATGGCTTTACGTGCCAACACCACAAATCGGGTGAAGTTTTGTTGCTGATTCGCTTCAATACGCTCCAGTACCTGCAAACCGTACAAAGTGCCGCCAGCTTCGCTTCCCAATGCAGCAACATGCGGTGATTTTGCCTGTGCAACCTTTTCCATTGCCGCAGACGTACTTTCGGTATATTCAATCTTCCAGTGAGGATAACGATTAAGGAATTTGCTGCATTGCTGGAATGGCTGCGGATGGCTGTAGACCGTATTAATGGTGGATAAATCAGTCGTGCCGGAGACCAACAAACAATGGTCGATAGTTAACGTCATCTCGCCAACAATCGACAAGCTGGTATGTTGCAGCAGATCGTAAACGTCGTTTATGGCACCGGAGCTGGTATTTTCAATCGGTACGACGGCATAGTCGGCCTGGCCGGTTTCCACCTGATTAAAAATATCGGCAAATTTGGCGCAGCCACTTTCAATGAATTGCTCAAAGTGACGGGCAGCATACTGGCGCGCCGCAAGATGGGAATAAGAACCTTTGGGGCCGAGAAAAGCGATGCGTGCTGAGTGCGGATTAATTTTATTGAGATGTTGCTGGAGCAAAGCCTGCTGAGTTAATACGGAATCTTCAATGATGAGCTGGAACAGGCGAGTAATGTAATGGGCGTCCAGATGGTGCGCTTTACCGAGCGTAATTAATCTTTCCAGTAAATCGCGTTCACGATCAATATCTCGTACCGGGCGATGCGAGAGCAGTTTGGCTTTTCCTACCTCGACGGCCAATTCGCGCCGCTCTGCCAGTAATGCTAATAATTTTTCATCCAGCGCGCTGATTTTCTCTCGCAGCGCCAGTAACGGGTTTTCCGATGTCATAGTGTTGCCTTTTTGTTATCAATAAAAAAGGCCCCCCGATTTGGGAGGCCTTATTGTTCGTCTTCGCATTCTGTTTCACACGACGAAACGCCTCCCATTCAGGGGAAGGTAAAAAAGAATGCGAAGAAAAACGGTGTGTGTTTCATGTTTGTTTCCTTAAGTGACTTTAGTACAGTACCCGTACTGTTTTCACGCTGTCAACAAAAAACGCGCCCGAAGGCGCGTTGGCGATACACTCAATATAAAGGACTACTCTTCTTCAACTTCTTCGACGAAGTTGGCGTCTTTCACCGATGTTGCGGCACGACGTGCTTCGCCTTTGTGCTGCAGTTTATTGAGCTGCCGTTCCAGCTTGTTGATCAATTCGTTAATTGCAGTGTACATATCTTCATGTTTACCACTGGCAACCAGAACGCCGTTAGGTGTATTGATTGTGGCGTCAGCAACAAACCCTTGTGGCTCTTTGGACAGAATGATATGTGGATTAATCAGATGTGTTTGCCATTTTTCCAGTTTGGCGAGACGGTCTGCGACATGTTGGCGGATGGCCGGAGTAATTTCCATTTGTTTGCTGGTAATGTTCATTGTCATAAATTTTACCTCTTGTCTTCCCGTCTTGGTGAATTCAGCATACCGCTCCTGATGTCAAAATGTGTGATGGGAATCTCATAATTTTGTCACTTTTTGTCAACGAATCTTTTTTGTGAGAAATCGCAGGAAGAGGTGTTTTTTTACTTGAGGAATATCTCAAAGCGAGCCATATTTGATGAGATCGATAGTGACTAAATCGCTTCAGTTTCACAACTAACAGAATAAAAAAACGGCAGCTCAAGGGCTGCCGTTTTGTATTTCAGGTTTCTGTTATGTATTGCTGCTGTTTGCGGCGATGATTTTCGCTACTTTTTCAGCTTGCGCATTCATCTGCATCTGACGGTATGCATTTTCCATCAGCGGCAGCGCATCACGCGTAGCCTGGGTATCCGGGTAGTCGCGCAACATTCCTTCTACGCGGTTAACGACGGCAACCCATGCGCCACGTTCTGTATAGTACTCGGCCACGGAGTATTCATATTTCGCCAGACGATCTTTCAGGAATACCAGACGTTTGGTGGCATCGGTGGTGTACTGACTGTTTGGATAGCCGCGCACCAGTTTGGAAAAGTCACTAAACGCAGCTCGTGCATGTTGAGGATCGCGATCGCTACGGTCAACGCCAAAGAACCCTTGCAGCGCACTGTCATCCAGCGCCATATTGGTCAGGCCACGCATGTACATGACATAATCGATATTCGGATGGGTCGGGTTAAGGCGAATAAAACGATCGATGGCAGCCTGCGCTAACGGCAAATCGGCGTTTTTATAGTAGGCGTAGATGAGATCCAGCTGCACCTGCTGCGAATACGGACCAAACGGATAGCGATTATCTAACGCTTCCAGTTGCGTTATTGCCTGTCTCCAGTTACCGTCCTGCAGCTTTTGTTGTGCAGTCGCGTAAATTTCATTTGGCGGATTATCAGGTACTTCTTCCTTTGACCCCGAGCAACCCGCCAAAAACAGGCTTAGTGTGGCGGCTGCCACCAGATATTTCATGCGCGTCATGACGTTTTGACTTTCCTCAAAATGTAATACGGGAGATTCTCTGTTCCTGCTCCCGGTTAAGACCAGCTACAATAGCACACTATATTAAACGGCAAAGCCGTAAAACCCCAACGATAAACGAAGAAGCAGTATATATGGCACAACGAGTACAGCTCACTGCAACGGTGTCCGAAAACCAACTCGGTCAACGCTTAGATCAGGCTTTGGCCGAAATGTTCCCGGATTATTCACGTTCGCGAATAAAAGAATGGATCCTCGACCAGCGCGTGCTGGTAAACGGCAAAGTTTGTGATAAGCCGAAAGAAAAAGTATTGGGTGGCGAGCAGGTTGCCATCAATGCTGAGATTGAAGAAGAAGCGCGTTTTGAACCGCAGGATATCCCGCTGGATATCGTCTATGAAGATGAAGATATCATCGTCATTAATAAACCGCGCGACCTGGTGGTACATCCTGGCGCGGGTAACCCGGATGGCACGGTACTGAATGCGTTGCTTCATTACTATCCGCCCATTGCCGATGTACCACGTGCGGGCATCGTCCATCGTCTGGATAAAGACACCACTGGCCTGATGGTTGTGGCAAAAACCGTTCCGGCTCAGACGCGTTTAGTCGAATCTTTGCAACGGCGTGAAATTACTCGTGAGTATGAAGCGGTGGCGATTGGTCATATGACCGCTGGCGGTACAGTAGATGAACCCATCAGCCGCCACCCGACCAAACGTACTCACATGGCGGTGCATCCGATGGGCAAACCGGCGGTGACTCACTATCGCATCATGGAACACTTCCGTGTGCACACGCGTCTGCGGTTGCGTCTGGAAACTGGACGTACGCACCAGATCCGCGTGCATATGGCCCATATCACTCATCCGCTGGTGGGCGATCCGGTTTATGGTGGCCGTCCGCGTCCGCCAAAAGGTGCTTCGGAAGCATTTATCTCCATGCTGCGTAAGTTTGACCGCCAGGCGCTTCATGCAACCATGCTGCGTCTTTATCACCCGATCTCCGGCATCGAAATGGAATGGCATGCGCCTATTCCACAAGATATGGTGGAGCTGATTGAGGTGATGCGCGCCGATTTCGAAGAGCATAAGGATGAAGTGGACTGGTTATGAGTAAGCTGATTGTCCCGCAGTGGCCGCTGCCAAAAGGTGTTGCGGCCTGTAGCTCTACTCGTATCGGCGGCGTGAGCTTGCCCCCGTATGACTCACTCAACCTCGGTGCCCATTGTGGCGATAACCCGGATCACGTTGAGGAGAATCGCAAGCGACTTTTTGCTGCGGGCAATTTGCCTTCTAAACCGGTCTGGCTTGAGCAGGTACACGGCAAAGATGTGCTTAAGCTTACTGGCGAACCTTATGCCTCAAAACGAGCTGATGCCTCTTATAGCAATACGCCTGGCACGGTTTGCGCAGTGATGACTGCCGACTGCCTCCCTGTGCTGTTTTGCAATCGAGTGGGAACGGAAGTCGCCGCCGCTCATGCTGGCTGGCGTGGACTGTGCGCAGGCGTGCTGGAAGAGACGGTTTCCTGTTTTGCTGATAATCCGGAAAATATTCTCGCCTGGTTAGGGCCGGCAATTGGTCCACGCGCGTTCGAAGTGGGGGTGGAGGTTCGCGAGGCGTTTATGGCAGTAGACGCTAAAGCAAGTGCAGCTTTCATTCAGCATGGTGATAAGTATCTGGCGGATATTTATCAGCTTGCCCGGCAGCGTCTGGCGAACGTGGGTGTTGAGCAAATTTTCGGCGGCGACCGTTGTACATATACGGAAAATGAGACTTTCTTCTCTTATCGTCGCGACAAGACCACCGGTCGTATGGCAAGTTTCATTTGGCTGATATAACCTAAAGAATCAAGACGATCCGGTACGCGTGATTTTCTTTTCACATTAATCTGGTCAATAACCTTGAATAATTGAGGGATGACCTCATTTAATCTCCAGTAGCAACTTTGATCCGTTATGGGAGGAGTTATGCGTCTGGATCGTCTTACTAATAAATTCCAGCTTGCTCTTGCCGATGCCCAATCACTTGCACTCGGGCACGACAACCAATTTATCGAACCACTTCATTTAATGAGCGCCCTGCTGAATCAGGAAGGGGGTTCGGTTAGTCCTTTATTAACATCCGCTGGCATCAATGCTGGCCAGTTGCGCACAGATATCAATCAGGCATTAAATCGTTTACCGCAGGTTGAAGGTACTGGTGGTGATGTCCAGCCATCACAGGATCTGGTGCGCGTTCTTAATCTTTGCGACAAGCTGGCGCAAAAACGTGGTGATAACTTTATCTCGTCAGAACTGTTCGTTCTGGCGGCACTTGAGTCTCGCGGCACGCTGGCCGACATCCTGAAAGCAGCAGGGGCGACCACCGCCAACATTACTCAAGCGATTGAACAAATGCGTGGAGGTGAAAGCGTGAACGATCAAGGTGCTGAAGACCAACGTCAGGCTTTGAAAAAATATACCATCGACCTTACCGAACGAGCCGAACAGGGCAAACTCGATCCGGTGATTGGTCGTGATGAAGAAATTCGCCGTACCATTCAGGTGCTGCAACGTCGTACTAAAAATAACCCGGTACTGATTGGTGAACCCGGCGTCGGTAAAACTGCCATCGTTGAAGGTCTGGCGCAGCGTATTATCAACGGCGAAGTGCCGGAAGGATTGAAAGGCCGCCGCGTACTGGCGCTGGATATGGGCGCGCTGGTGGCTGGGGCGAAATATCGCGGTGAGTTTGAAGAACGTTTAAAAGGCGTGCTTAACGATCTTGCCAAACAGGAAGGCAACGTCATCCTGTTTATCGACGAATTACATACCATGGTCGGCGCGGGTAAAGCCGATGGCGCAATGGACGCCGGAAACATGCTGAAACCGGCGCTGGCGCGTGGTGAATTGCACTGCGTAGGTGCCACGACGCTTGACGAATATCGCCAGTACATTGAAAAAGATGCTGCGCTGGAACGTCGTT
The DNA here is from genome assembly GCF_046486385.1 of Escherichia sp. WS33. NCBI lineage: Bacteria > Pseudomonadati > Pseudomonadota > Gammaproteobacteria > Enterobacterales > Enterobacteriaceae > Escherichia > Escherichia sp. WS33. The sequence goes on from NZ_JBJQLJ010000039.1 coordinate 24,247, forward strand.
TCCAGAAAGTGTTTGTTGCCGAGCCTTCCGTTGAAGATACCATTGCGATTCTGCGTGGCCTGAAAGAACGTTACGAATTGCACCACCATGTGCAAATTACTGACCCGGCAATTGTTGCAGCGGCGACGTTGTCTCATCGCTACATTGCTGACCGTCAGCTGCCGGATAAAGCCATCGACCTGATCGATGAAGCAGCATCCAGCATTCGTATGCAGATTGACTCAAAACCAGAAGAACTCGACCGACTCGATCGTCGTATCATCCAGCTCAAACTGGAACAACAGGCGTTAATGAAAGAGTCTGATGAAGCCAGTAAAAAACGCCTGGATATGCTCAACGAAGAACTGAGCGACAAAGAACGTCAGTACTCCGAGTTAGAAGAAGAGTGGAAAGCAGAGAAGGCATCGCTTTCTGGTACGCAGACCATTAAAGCGGAACTGGAACAGGCGAAAATCGCTATTGAACAGGCTCGCCGTGTGGGGGACCTGGCGCGGATGTCTGAACTGCAATACGGCAAAATCCCGGAACTGGAAAAGCAACTGGAAGCCGCAACGCAGCTCGAAGGCAAAACTATGCGTCTGTTGCGTAATAAAGTGACCGATGCCGAAATTGCTGAAGTGCTGGCGCGTTGGACGGGGATTCCGGTTTCTCGCATGATGGAAAGCGAGCGCGAAAAACTGCTGCGTATGGAACAAGAACTGCACCATCGCGTCATTGGTCAGAACGAAGCGGTTGATGCGGTATCTAACGCTATTCGCCGTAGCCGTGCGGGGTTGGCGGATCCAAATCGCCCGATTGGTTCATTCCTGTTCCTCGGCCCAACGGGTGTGGGGAAAACTGAGCTTTGTAAGGCGCTGGCGAACTTTATGTTTGATAGCGACGAGGCGATGGTCCGTATCGATATGTCCGAGTTTATGGAGAAACACTCGGTGTCTCGTCTGGTTGGTGCGCCTCCGGGATATGTCGGTTATGAAGAAGGTGGCTACCTGACCGAAGCTGTGCGTCGTCGTCCGTATTCCGTCATCCTGCTGGATGAAGTGGAAAAAGCGCATCCGGATGTCTTCAACATTCTGTTGCAGGTACTGGATGATGGTCGTCTGACTGACGGGCAGGGGAGAACGGTCGACTTCCGTAATACGGTTGTCATTATGACCTCTAACCTCGGTTCCGATTTGATTCAGGAACGCTTCGGTGAACTGGATTATGCGCACATGAAAGAGCTGGTGCTCGGTGTGGTAAGCCATAACTTCCGTCCGGAATTCATTAACCGTATTGATGAAGTGGTGGTCTTCCATCCGCTGGGTGAACAGCACATTGCCTCGATTGCGCAGATTCAGTTGAAACGTCTGTACAAACGTCTGGAAGAACGTGGTTATGAAATCCACATTTCTGACGAGGCGCTGAAACTGCTGAGCGAGAACGGTTACGATCCAGTCTATGGTGCACGTCCTTTGAAACGTGCTATCCAGCAGCAGATCGAAAACCCGCTGGCACAGCAAATACTGTCTGGTGAATTGGTTCCGGGTAAAGTGATTCGCCTGGAAGTTAATGAAGACCGGATTGTCGCCGTCCAGTAAATGATAAAACGAGCCCTTCGGGGCTCGTTTTTGTCTATAAGTTAGACGGAAAAGACTATATTTAAGATGTTTTGCCTGAAAAATGAGCGAACGATAAAGTTTTTATATTTTTCGCTTGTCAGGCCGGAATAACTCCCTATAATGCGCCACCACTGACACGGAACAACGGCAAACACGCCGCCGGGTCAGCGGGGTTCTCCTGAGAATTCCGGCAGAGAAAGCAAAAATAAATGCTTGACTCTGTAGCGGGAAAGCGTATTATGCACACCCCGCGCCGCTGAGAAAAAGCGAAGCGGCACTGCTCTTTAACAATTTATCAGACAATCTGTGTGGGCACTC